>CAYWOE010000016.1:0-15588 GCA_964459855.1 uncultured Synechococcus sp.
TGAAACGGATGGTGTTCCACGAGATCACCAAGGAGGCCATCGGGCGCGCCCTTGACGAGACCCGTGAGCTGGACATGGAACTGGTCCATGCCCAGGAAACGCGGCGGATCCTGGATCGTCTGGTGGGCTACACCCTTTCGCCTCTGTTGTGGAAGAAGGTCGCCTGGGGACTTTCAGCTGGCCGTGTGCAGTCCGTGGCTGTGCGCCTGCTGGTGCAGCGTGAGCGGGCGCGCCGGGCATTCCGCAGCGGCAGTTACTGGGATCTCAAGGCCGGCCTTGAGCAGGCCGGCAGTCGCTTCGACGCCAAACTCACCCATGTCGGGGGGCAGCGCATCGCCACCGGCAATGATTTTGACGAGAACACCGGTGAACTCAAGGCGGGAAGCAAGGTTCGCCTGCTCAGCGAGAGTGATGCACTGACGCTGTCCGATGCGGTCAAGTCAGCGGCGTGGAGCGTCACGTCCGTGGAGGAAAAACCCACGGTGCGCCGTCCGGTTCCACCGTTCACGACCAGCACGCTGCAGCAGGAGTCGAACCGCAAGCTGCGGCTCTCCGCACGGGAAACCATGCGTTGTGCCCAGGGCCTATATGAGCGTGGCTTCATCACCTACATGCGCACCGATTCGGTGCACCTCTCCGATCAGGCGATCAGCGCCGCCCGCAGCTGTGTGGAATCCCGCTACGGCAAGGATTATCTGAGCAAGGCGCCCAGGCAGTTCAGCACCAAGTCACGCAATGCACAGGAGGCTCATGAAGCGATTCGACCCGCCGGTGAGAGTTTCCGTGCCCCTCAGGAGACAGGTCTTGATGGCAGGGATCTGTCTCTGTACGAGCTGATCTGGAAGCGCACCGTTGCCAGCCAGATGGCGGAGGCACGCCTCACCATGCTGTCCGTTGATCTGAGTGCCGCTGATGCCGTTTTCCGGGCCAGCGGCAAGCGCATTGATTTCCCCGGTTTTTTCCGCGCTTATGTGGAGGGCAGTGATGATCCTGATGCCGCCCTGGAGGGTCAGGAAGTGTTGCTGCCGGCTCTCAGGCAGGGGGATTCCCCCGGCCTTAAGGAGGTGGAGGCTCTCGGCCACCAGACCCAGCCACCGGCACGTTTCTCAGAGGCTTCCCTGGTCAAGATGCTGGAGAAGGAGGGCATCGGCAGGCCTTCCACCTACGCCTCGATCATCGGAACGATCGCTGATCGCGGCTACGCCACGCTGCAGAACAATTCGCTCACTCCCAGCTTCACCGCCTTCGCGGTGACCGCTCTGCTCGAAGAGCATTTCCCCGATCTGGTGGACACCTCCTTCACGGCAAGGATGGAAAACACCCTTGATGAGATCTCTCACGGCAAGGTGCAGTGGCTGCCTTATCTGGAGAGTTTCTACAAGGGGAACGAGGGGCTCGAGTCCCAGGTGCATCTGCGGGAGGGAGACATCGATCCGGGTGCCTCAAGAACGATTGATCTGGAGGGTCTTCCCTGCGTGGTCAGGATCGGGCGCTTCGGTGCCTATCTCGAAGCCAAGCGTGTCGGTGACGATGGTGAGGAGGAGCTGATCAAGGCCACCCTGCCGCGGGAGATCACACCGGCTGATCTTGATCATGACCAGGCCGAGCTGATCCTCAAACAGAAAGCCGACGGCCCTGAGGCTCTGGGGGAAGATCCTGAGACCGGAGATCTGGTGTATCTGCTGTTCGGTCAGTACGGGCCGTATGTGCAGCGGGGTCAGGTGAGTGATGAGAACCCCAAGCCGAAGCGTGCGTCGCTTCCCAAGGGTGTGAAGCCTGAAGACCTCAGCCTTGACGACGCTCTGGGACTGCTGCGTCTGCCCCGACTGCTCGGCGAGCATCCCGATGGCGGCAGGGTGCAGGCCGGTCTTGGTCGCTTCGGCCCCTATGTGGTCTGGGACAAGGGCAAGAGCGAGAAGGATTACCGCTCGCTCAAGGGTGATGATGATGTTCTGGCCGTGGGACTCTCACGCGCGCTTGAGCTCCTGGCCATGCCCAAGCGAGGCAGAGGCGGGCGCACGGCTCTCAAGGATCTGGGCAAACCTGAGGGCAGTGATGAGACCGTGCAGGTTTATGACGGTCCCTACGGGCTCTACGTCAAACAGGGCAAGGTCAATGCCTCGCTTCCTGAAGGGAAGGGTGCAGATGACATCACCCTTGAGCAGGCGGTGGAGCTGCTGGCGGCCAAGGCAGCCACCAAGAAGGGCGGACGCAAGACCTCCTCCGCCAAGAAGCCAGCGGCCAAGAAAACCGCAGCCAAGAAGCCAGCGGCCAAGAAGCCTGCTGCGAAGAAGCCTCCCTCCACCACCAAATCAGGTCGCCTGCGGGCCAGTGCTGTGCGCGTGATCCGCCCCGCAGACTCCTGATGAGCATCAGGCTGTCAGTGCTTTCTCTGATGCCGATGCTGATGCTGATGCAGGCTTGTGACGGCACGTCATTCGGCCAGCGGTTGTCGGAGAGCTTCGACTCCCAGGCAGGTGAGATCAGCCCGGCGGCGGCCCAGTCGGATTCGACCGACGGGGATTCAGAGCTCTCCGTGACCGCTGCCAAGACTTCCGAACCGGATAAACGGGTGGATTCCGACAAAGCCAAAGCCAGTGAGTCGGAGGCAGAAACCAAGACAGCGTCTGGAGAGCAAGCAACCGCAGTCGCCGCGAATGAGCGCCCTGATCCGAGGCCGGTTCCGGAGCGGGCTCGCCCCTACCGCATCATTATTCGCCTGTCAGCCGCCGATCCAGCCGCTCCGGCGGAGGGAGTCACAGATGCTCTCAGGCGTGCCGGCATCGGCTTCGAGGTGGAGACCATCGAAAAGGTGCCTGTCAGCGAGCTGAATCAGTCACCCAACCCTCAGACGAAGCCCGCTCCCTGATGCGCCCAGCTCTGAGTCATCGCCAGGCCCTGAGGATGATGGAATCCTCCTATCTGGCGGCTGCGGCTGCCTTGATCTGGTTGGCTCTCTACTACCTGCCGGTTGGTGGAGCGCTGTTTCGCCTCGCCCTGCCGCTGCCTCTCGCTCTGCTGGCTGTGCGCCGGGGTGGCCGTGCAGGGGTTGAGGGCCTGGCAGTCGCGATTCTTCTGCTGATCGCTCTGATGGGGCCTGTCCGTGGCCCCCTGATGCTTTTCCCCTATGGCCTGCTCTCCGTCTGGCTGGGCTGGTGCTGGCTGCATCGCTGCAGCTGGTGGCTGAGCTGGAGCGTCGGCCTGCTGATCGGTGCCGCCGGTTTCCTTGTGAGGGTGGTTGCCCTCTCCCTGCTCGTGGGCGAGAACCTCTGGGTGATCATCACCAGAGCCGGTGCAGGCCTGCTGGACAGGCTGCTGGAACTTCTGCAGTTGCCTGTCGCACCTGATCTGCTTCTGGTGCAGATGATGGCGCTTGCTCTGGTGCTGATCCAGCAGCTGGTCTATGTGCTGGCTCTGCATGCGCTGGCCTACTGGATTTTCCCACGTCTTCAGGCTCCCGTTCCCGAGCCTCCGCCGCTGCTTCATGGACTGGTCGCCCTCGACCCGCTCTGATTTTCTCTCTGGAGGCTCTCGTCTGACCGAGTCTCCGGAGTCGGATGGTGCGAAAAATTTCGCTGACCTCTGGTGTGATCCAACTCAGCCAACGCCGGATCTGCTTGTGGTGCTCGCCTCCACAAGGACCGCCGAACAGCAGGGAATCTCGGCAGCCGGATGCACCCCTGCTGCTCGCCGCACAACGGCCCTTGCCGACGCTGAATTGTTGCTTAACGGACCATCGGTTCCTCCGCTCTGGCCGCTGCCACCTCTTCCGGCAGGAGTCTCTCCGGCGCTGATCAGCTGGGTGGTTTGTCAGCAGCTCGGCCTCGATCCGCAGGTCGCCGCTCTCGGCTTGACAGTGCCGCCGCACTTTCCCCATCTCCGCTTTGAAGACCCATGCTGCGGACCTGGGGAATGCGTCTCCAGCGGCGCTGCAATGTCTTCACGCAGGGTGCTGCAGTTGCTTGAGCGCGGCCGGCGCCTGGGACAGCGCCTGCGTCGACCGCTTGTCCTGGCGGAATGTGTTCCGGGTGGGACCACCACAGCCCTCGCGGTACTGACCGGGCTGGGATTGCCTGTGCAGACGCTGGTCAGTGGCAGTGCCCTGCATCCCCCCATGGAGCTCAAGCAGCGGCTGGTCAGCGAAGGACTGTCGCACCTGGCCTGGGACAGGCCGATCGATGCCGTGAGTCTGCTCGCTGCTGTTGGTGATCCTTTTCAGGCCCTCGCCACCGGGCTGTTGCTCGGGGTGCTTGATTCGGACCAGACCGTTCTGCTTGCCGGTGGCAGTCAGATGGCTGCTGTGCTTGGCCTGGCTCTGGATGCAGTTCCCTCAGACCGTCGTCAGCAGCTCTGCGACCGGGTTCTGATCGGCACCACCGCCTGGCTTGCTGCAGAACGGTTGCACGCCACGACACCTTCCTCCTCTCTGGTGGAACTGCTCAGCAACCTTGAGCAGCACTATGCGGTTTCACTGCAGGCTCATGCCGCTGGCCTGCGCTTCTCATCAAGCCGCCATGCGCGCCTGCGCGATTTCGAGCTGGGCCATGTGAAGGAGGGAGTCGGTGCCGGGGGCCTGGCCCTGCTGGCCCAGTGGAGGGGTGTTTCCCTCAGTCATCTGGTGCAGGCCTGTGACCGGGCTGCTGATCAGCTGCTCTCAAGGGGGCTTGAGGGTTCTGTCGCCCCGTAGGTTCGGACCATGAAGCCTGTTGCCTTCACGGCGCCATTGTTCAACCGTCGTCGATTTCTTCGGCTCGCAGCTCTCACTGCGGCGGCGGGGCTCAGCGGTTGCAGCCGTGGAGGCTCGGTGCCAACCCTGCGCGCTGCGCTGGAGATCCTGCCCAGCGTCTGGCGTCGGGGTCTGCCTGCACCCTGGCGTTTCGCTGCGCTCAAAGGATCGACTCCTCTGCAGGCCCCCTGGCCGCTGCCGACGGATCTACTGGCTCTCTCGGACGGCTGGCTGTCGGAGGTCAGCCCCGAGCGTCTGCAGACACTGGCCGCTGAGCCTCTGGTCTCGAGGCTCGGTTCCCTGGGACAACGTTTTCTCAGCGAAGCGCCCTCCATCTGGAGAAATCTGCTGTTGCCGGTGGCCTTCAGCCCATGGGTGATGGTGATCCGGCGTGATGGCAGCAATGGCCCTGGATCGGATGCCGGCTGGGATGCTCTGCTCGACCCTGCGCTCAGAGGCAAGCTGTTGCTGCCTTCCAGTCCGAGGCTGCTGGTCTCGCTCGCCGAGCGGATGGAAGACCCTGATGCCCTGCGGCGCCTGCGCGCAGCGGCGCTGAGCTTCGATGACCGTTTCGGCATGAACTGGCTGCTGCAGGGTGACGCCAGGGTTGCCGTGCTGCCCCTGCAGCGCTGCATGGCGGCGTTGCAGCGAGATCCCAGGCTCACCGCCCTGCTGCCCCAGCAGGGAGCTCCGCTTCACTGGACGCTCCTGGCCCGTCCCTCCGAAACCGCCGAACCCCTCCCGCAGGACTGGGTGCTGGAGGCCTGGAGGCAACCGTTGCTCTCGCGGCTGCTGGCACAGGGGTGGATCCCTCCTCTGCCACGGGACGAGCTCACCGCCGCGGAGGGGAGGATTCCGCGGCGGCTGCGCACTCTCGTGCTTCCTCAGCAACAGGTCTGGCAGCGAAGTTGGATGCTGCCACCGGCTGATTCAGGCGAAGTGCAGCGACTGCAGCAGCTCTGGGAGGCATCAGCCCCATAAGCGCCTTCGAGGCGCCGCCGCCAGCAGTCGATGGGTGTCCGCAAGCAGATCGGGGATCGGCAGCTGGTGTGGGCAGCGCGGCAGGCAGTCACCGCAGCCCTCGCAGCGGCTCGCATCGACCGTTTCCCACCAGTGACCGGCGCGGCCGATCAGGTTGTAGCGCTCTCCGGCGAATTCCAACAGGTCATGGCCATGAGCGAGATTGCGCAGCCTGAGCAGTTCAGGAATCGGTACCTCATTGGGGCAGGGCAGACAGGCTCTGCACTGACCACAGTGATCTGGCCCAAGCCGATGTTCACGCTGCCGCTGGAGGTGTGCGAGCACCCTCTGCTCCTCCATCTCAAGCGGGCCGTCGCTGGCTGCAAGGGATCGAGCCAGTTTCAGATCAGCTGCGCTCCGGGCTCCCACCGTCAGGGTGCTGATGCCGGCAGCCAGCAGAAAGCGGTAGGCCAGCTGCAGGGGCTGGAACGGACTGCAGTCGGCTGTCAGCAGGTCGCTCGGCGCCTGCAGACGGCCGCCCTTGTCCGCCGGTGAGATTGCAAGAACGCCCATGGATCGTTCCAGAGCCCGCTGTGCCAAGGGCATGCGTGTGGGGTCCAGCAGATGCAGATGCAGGCAACAGAATCCGAAGCGGTCGCTGGCAATGGCACGCTCGATCAGAGCATTGGATCCATGGCTGCTGAAACCAACCTGGCGCACCCTGCCGGTCTTCAGGGCCCAGTCGATCAACCGGGCTCCATCGCCGGACAGCACCCAGTCGAGATGGCTGTCCAGGTTCAGCCCATGGATGGCCAGGTTGTCCAGGGTGCTGATCCCCAGCCTGTGCAGGCTGGCGTCGAGAGCTTCACATCCAGAGAGAAAACTCTGGCCTGGAAGCAACTTGCTGGTGATCACCCAGCCGCCGCCCGGAGTTTTCCCCTCCTGCCTGAGCTGCGCCAGTGCCTGCCCCAGGAAGGCTTCAGCCGGTCCATAGGCAGGAGCCGTTTCCAGATGGTTGATGCCGGCGGCCAGGGCTGCCCGCAACACCTGCAGCATCTGGTCCGGATCCTGCAGGGCGCGCATCGTGCCCAGCGTGAACAGGCTGACCTCGACTCCCGCACCGAACGAGCGACGCAGAACCGGGCGTGGGAGAGTGCTGCTCAAGGTGCCGGGGCGTCGTCCTGGGAGTCCCTGGGATCGCCAGGCTGACGCGATTCGAGATGGCGTCCCAGGGCGGCGGGGTTGATCTTGTCGAGAAAGCGGCGGAATTCATCACGATCCTCCGCATCCGCTTCGGCATCCACGGCGATCGATGCTTCCGCCACGACCTCTTCAAGCATCCAGATGCTGCTGCCGGTACGGATGGCCAGCGCAATCGCATCACTGGGTCGTGCATCGATCTCCAGGTGGGTGTCATCGCCGTCGAGGCCGGCCTCAAACTCCTCCGTGTTCGCCTGCTCAGACGAGGCATCGGCGATTCGATCACCTTCGCAGAGGCGAAGAACGGCTCTGAAGGTGCTGTCCTCGATCGCATGGATGATCACACGCTCCAGCTGCAATCCGCCAGCATCCAGCAGTGCCGCCATCAGGTCGTGGCTGAGAGGTCTCGGCTGGGGGGTGTCGTTCAGGCCGGCCATGATGTTGTGCGCCTGAGCCTGATCGATCCAGATCGGCACCTGACGGCTGCGTGAGGGGTCCCGCAGCAGCACGATCGGACTGCGGCTGCTCGCATCCAGGGCGATACCCGCAACGCTCATCTCGACCAAGTACGGCTCCGCCGCTGTCTCGATTATGACCAGTGCAGAGGGGATGGAGACGCGCGATGTTCACCGGGTTGGTCCAGGCAGTCGGTCATGTCGAGCGGCGTGGTCGAGCTTTGCTGGTCGAGGGTTGCAGTGCGTTTGCTCCCCTGCAGCTTGGCGACAGCGTTGCGGTTGACGGCGTCTGCCTCACGGTGGCGTCCCTGGTGGGTGACGGATTTCTGGCGGATGTCAGTGAGGAGACCCTGCAGCGCACAACCCTTGGAGCCAAGGCCGCCGGAGGAGGATCGGTGAACCTGGAACCCGCTCTACGGCTGTCTGATCGACTTGGAGGGCATCTGGTCAGCGGCCATGTGGACGGCATCGGTGAGGTGGTGGCCGTCGAGTCTCTGCCCCAGTCATGGCATCTGGAACTGCGCTGGCGGGATGCGGACTTCGGCCGCTACATCTGCGACAAGGCCAGTGTTGCGGTGAATGGCATCAGCCTCACGGTGGCGGGCTGTGCCGACGGCGGGGCGAGGTTCTGGCTGGCCGTGATTCCTCACACCTGGTCGGTCACGGCGCTGCGCGATCTCCAGGTGGGGGATGCGGTGAATCTCGAAATCGATCTTCTGGCTCGCTACACGGAACGGCTCATCGGTGCCGCTGAGCAACAGGGTGGGACGTCGCCGATCAGTGCCGCATGGCTCGCGGAGCACGGCTGGGGCTGATCGGCGATCACAAACAATGGCCGGATTTGTGAGGTCTCAATACCTTTCGGATGTTGTTCACCATGAACTGTTCATGAATTCCGAGGACCGCTCCGAAGCTCTGGGCAGCTTCAAAGCCTTCTCCATCGCCGAAGGCATTCTTCTGATTGTTCTCGGGGTGCTGGCCCTGATCTTTCCGGTGATTGCCTCGTTCTGGACCACCGGAGTCATTGCCGTGCTGTTTCTCGTCGGCGGTGTGGTCGGCTGGGTCAGCAACCTGGCTCGTGCAGGGCGCATGGGGCGCTGGATCTGCTTCTGGCGCCTCGTGGTCTCCACCCTGTTCATCGTGGCCGGCGGCTCCATGATCAGCAACTTCCGTGATCCCGGCGAGGCTGCTGAGCAGGTCGTTGCGTTTGCCCTGGCCATCGGCATCGTCTTCCTGGTGGAGGGGGTCGTGGCGTTCGTCAACGGACTGGTCAACAGAGGTCAGCCGGGTGCCGGATGGGCCATCGCCAACGGAGTGATCACATTCATCCTGGGTCTGCTGATCGTCACCCTGAAGTTCTGGGGTCTGCTCTGGGTGCTCGGAACGCTGGTGGGCATCAGTTTCCTGTTCAGCGGCATCGAACTGATCGCCTTCAGTTCCAGCATCGATGACAGTCAGGATCCCCCGGCAATTGCCTGAAACCCATGCTTCCAGGGAAGCCGCAGGCAGCGTCTCCCCTGGAACCTCCGTGCCCTGACTGAAGATTCAGGAGGGGTCAGCGAGCGGCAGGAGCGTGATCGTTCCGGAGTCCTTGTTCAGCTCAATCTTGAATTCCTGGCCGGGAACGAGATCGAGGCGTTTGGTGTAGGCATGGCCGATCAGAAGGTTGCCGTTGCCGTGAACGCGCGTGCGGAACTCGGCCTGACGTCCTCTGCTGCCTCCACCTGATCCACCGTTGCTGGAGGGAAGTTTGTACCCCTTGGCTTCCACCAGGGCCCTGTAGAAACTTTTGCGCATCAGGCGCCCGCTCGGGCCGACGTAACCGCAGCCGCGTGCGATTTCATCTTCCGGGCGGTTGCTGAGAGCCCGCGCCTTGTTCAGCAATTCCTCTCCAACCAGCATGTCTATCGGAAAAGACACATTAATTCTGACTCCAGACTGCAACCCGGGCAAGGATTCCGTCGAAGTTCTGTCACTTGATTCGATCTCGATGCTCGTCAGATCAGGTACAGAATCACGAAAAGAATCACCCAGATTCCGTCCACGAAATGCCAGTAGAGCTCAGCGGCCTCCAACGGAAAATGATTGCTGGCGCTGATACGACCGGAGGGTGTGCGGCATTGCCACCACACAATCAGGATCATCAGTGTTCCCAGGGTCACGTGTAATCCGTGGAACCCGGTGAGCGCGTAAAAAGTGCTGGCGTAGAGGTTGTCGGTCAGTCCGAAGGGCAGCGTGAAGTACTCCACCATCTGACTGGCGAGAAATGCCAGCCCCAGAGCAGCCGTCAGCATCAGCCAGAAGCGGCAGCGTTCGTTGTTGCTTCTGCGCAGGTTCAGGCCAGCTCGGTGAAAGGTTGCACTGCTCACCAGCAGAAGAACGGTGTTGAGTGTGGGCAACGGCAGCTCAAGTTCATAGATCGCACCCGGCAGCAAGGGATTGACCGCCTTGAAGGTGAGATAGGCGGCGAAGAACCCGGCGAAGGTCATGGCATCAGCCACAAGGAACATCGCCAGGCCGAACATGCGGTGATCGGGATGCTCAGATCCGTGATCGGCGACGTGATCGATCGGCTGGTTGTGGGGAGTGAGTGAGGTCATTGGCCGCCTCTCCACAGATCACTGCCGCTGGCGGAGCTGAGGTCGATCTCGTCGGCCGGGATTCCGTAGCCGTAGGGATGGGTGACCAGAGGGGCTTCTCCCTTCCAGTTCTCAACGGGTGGCGGCGAGGATGTCAGCCATTCCGGGGTGAGGGCTCTCCACGGGTTGTCGCCTGCAATGACGCCATAGAAGGCGCTGGCGATCACATTCCAGAGAAAGGGAAGGGTGCTGATGGCCATCAGCAGAGCCCCTGCGCTGCTGATCTGGTTGACCAGTTCGAACTGCGGGTCATACTCGGCCACCCGCCGGGGCATGCCGTTCAGGCCAAGCCAGTGCTGCGGTGCGAAGCAGAGGTTGAAGCCGACGAAGGTCAGCAGGAAGTGCAGTCGTCCGAGATGCTCGTTGAGCATGCGTCCGGTGATTTTGGGATACCAGTGATAGACCGAAGCGAATATCACGAACACCGATCCGCCGTAGACGATGTAGTGGAAATGGGCGACCACGAAGTAGGTGTCATGGACGTGAACGTCAAAGGGCACCTGAGCGAGGGCGACACCTGTGATCCCTCCGAGAACGAAGTTCACAATGAAGCCGCAGGAAAACAGCACGGCACTGTTGAGACTGATCCGGCCGCCCCAGAGTGTGGCCAGCCAGTTGAAGAATTTGATTCCCGTGGGAACGGCGATGAAGGCCGTCGCGATGGTGAAAAAGAGCCGCATCCAGGGCGGAGTTCCACTCGTGAACATGTGGTGAGCCCACACCACCAGTCCAAGGCCGACGATGGCCATGATCGAGTACACCATGGTTGTGTAACCGAACAGGGGTTTGCGGCAGTGAACCGGAAGGATTTCACTCACCAGGCCAAAAGCAGGCAGCACCATGATGTAAACCGCCGGGTGAGAATAGAACCAGAAAAGATGCTGATAAACAACAACATTTCCACCAAGACCAGGGTTGAAGAATCCTGTGTGAGCAACAATGTCGAAGCTCAGCATAATCAGCGTTCCGGCAAGCACAGGTGTGGAAAGAACCACAAGAATGCTGGTGCCAAGCATTGCCCAGCAGTACATCGGAAGCTGCATCAGCTTCAGACCGGGACGGCGTAGCTTGAGAATCGTCGCAATGAAATTGATGCCGCCGAAAATTGAACTTCCGCCAAGAAGAAGAACACTCAGAATCCAGATGATCTGACCTGCAGCCGGCGTTGTGAGGCTTAGTGGTGGATAGGCCGTCCATCCGGACTGTGCAGCTCCCGTGATGAAATAACTGCTGATGAGCATCAGGCCCGCCGGAGGAATCAACCAGAAGGCAACGGCATTCAGCCTTGGATAGGCCATATCCCTCGCTCCCACATAGAAGGGGATCAGATAATTGCCGAAGGCTCCATTCACCACGGGAACGATCCAGAGAAAGATCATCACCGTTCCGTGCAGTGTGAGGATCTGGTTGTAGACATCCCTGGGCATGAAGTCTGAAACCGGGCTCAGGAGCTCGGTTCTGATCGCCCCTGCCATGGCACCGCCGATCAGATAGAAGGCGAATCCGCAGACCAGGTACTGAATGCCGATCACCTTGTGGTCGACACTGAAGCTCAGGTAGCGGAGCCATCCCGTGGGTTGCAGGGAAGGTGCAGCAGGCGCTGCTTGCTGGGGTGCGGTGATCGTCATGCTTCGGCCACGGGGAGCTTTCGATTGGACTGGAGCCAGGCGTCGAAGTCATCAGCGCTGTCGACCACCACGCTCGAGCGCATTCCCCCGTGGTAGGGGCCGCAGAGCTCTGCGCAAACGATCGAGTAACTGCCTGTGCGGGTCGGGGTGAAGTCAAGAACCGTCGGTTGTCCGGGGATGACGTCCTGCTTCAGGCGGAATTCAGGAATCCAGAACGCATGGATCACGTCCTTGGCCTCCATGCGCAGTGAGACCGGACGATCAACAGGAACATGAAGTTCACCGGAAATGAAGTCTCCGTCCGGGTAATGGAAGAGGAAGGCGAACTGCATCGCGGTCACCTCCACAGGGAACGGCGTGATTCCGGTTGCTGTTGCCGTCTGAGAATCCTGAGTGGAACCAATTCCACCCCAGATGCGCTGATCGGTCGCCGTCGACGCGCCGTGGTCGCCATGCCCCAGAGGCACCATTCCACCCATGCGTTCATAGATGTCGTAGCTGTAAAGCCCGACAAACAAAACAACGATTGCAGGGACTGCTGTCCAGAAGACTTCAAGAGGAAGGTTCCCTTCAAGGGCCAGTCCATCTCCGAGCTGTCCCGGACGACGACGGAAACGAACCAGGCTGAAAACAATCAGACCAACTATTCCCACAAAAAGGATTGTGCCGATGCTGAACAAAACACGAAACAACTCGTCGTAAATGGGAGCATTGGCGCTCGCATCAACGGGGAGAAGGTTGATGTTCTGTCCGATCCATAACCCCCCGAGCACGAGGAGCATTCCCAGGACGAGGGTCAGAATTGCTGAGGGGATGGGCACCCCGAACCTCAACTTCAGTCTCTTCAGGCTATGGAGGTTGGATAACAATCACCACGCGTTGATTGTTAAGCAAGCCTGAAAATCCTTCGGGTTTTCTGTGTTCAAGGCTGCTCTTGTCAGCAAAAACGCATCAAGTCTGAAATTGCAGATGTTGCAGTCAGCTACACATCGTGCCGTTTTGATTCAGATGGCTACGTTCCGTGGATAACCATCTCCATCAAGGAGTCTGCGTTGACTGCATCGTCTCTTAATTCGATCCGTCTGCGTCTGGCTCAGTTGGCTGCCCATCTGGTGGTGGCACTTGTGGCGCTGGTGGTGATCGGAGGCGCGACCAGGGTCATGGAGGCGGGTCTCGCCTGCCCTGACTGGCCTCTTTGTTACGGCACCCTGCTGCCTGGTCGTCAGATGAACATCCAGGTCTTTCTGGAGTGGTTTCACCGTCTCGACGCCTTCGTTGTCGGTGTGGCGCTGCTGGTGCAGATGGCCGTCGTGTGGTGGTTTCGCCGCGACCTTCCCGGATGGCTGTTGCCGCTCAGCGGTCTTCTCGTGCTGATGGTCGCTCTGCAGGGAGGCCTGGGGGCACTCACCGTTCTGCAGTTGCTGCCTTCAGGGGTGGTCACGGCCCATCTGGCCCTCGCTCTCACGCTGGTGATCACCGTCAGCGGTCTCACCCAGACGCTTCTGGCGCCTTCTCAGTCCGCTGAGGCCCCGCGCTGGTGGACCCTGCTCGGTTCGCTGAGTGTGATCGCGGTCTCAGCCCAGTGCCTTCTCGGTGCCCGCATGGCCACCTCATGGGCGTCGCAGCGTTGCCTCGAGGCCGGTGAGTCCTGTCAATGGCTCCACTGGCATCGTGCGGCCGCCACTCCGGCAGCGCTCAGTGTGTTGCTGTTCGTGCTGATCGCCCTGGTCAGCGGCAGCTGGGGTCGCTCTCAGTGGCCGCTTCTGCTGGTGGCGATTCTGCTGGTGGCAACGCAGATCGGTCTCGGTGTCACGACCCTGCGTCTCGGCCTGTCACAGCCTGTGGTCACCGTGGCCCACCAGCTGGTGGCCTGTCTGCTCGTGGCGGTTCTCGCTGCCCTGACCTGCAGACGTCAACCGGTTCCGCCGGATCCTCTGCCCGTCGTCCTCGACTCTTCCTCCCTGGAGGCCTGTCATGGCTAGTTCCACCTCGGCTGCATCCCCGACCCCGCTCACACGCGAGCAGGTCGTCCCCTCTCGCAAGCGCATCAAGCTTCCTCCCTGGCTTGAGGTGGCCAAGCCGAGACTGATTCCTCTGCTGCTGGCCACCACCCTTGGTGGGATGGCTCTGAGCGAGGGCTGGCCGCTCTCCTCTCCGCGGCTGGCCTGCACGCTCGGGGGTGGAGCACTGGCCGCGGCAGCCGCTGGTGTTCTCAACTGCCTCTGGGAACAGGAGCTGGATGGCCGCATGCAGCGCACAAGCGGCCGTGCTCTGCCCTCGGGCCGTCTGTCACCGACAGCGGCTTTCGCGGGTGCCGTCTCCTGCACCCTGGCGGCGGCGACACTGCTGGTCAGTGGAGTGAACTGCCTTGCGGCAGGCCTCTCACTGCTTGGGCTCTGCAGCTATGTCCTGCTCTACACGGCACTGCTCAAGCCAAGGACAACCCAGAACATTGTCGTCGGTGGAGTCGCCGGCGCCATTCCTCCTCTGGTCGGAGCGGCTGCAGCCACCGGACATGTCGGCCTGGGCGGCTGGTGGCTTTTCGGGCTGGTGATGGTCTGGACGCCAGCCCATTTCTGGGCTCTGGCCCTGCTGTTGCGTGATGACTACCGTGCGGTCGGCATTCCCATGCTGCCGGTGGTGGAAGGGCCTGTGGTCACCACTCGCGCCATCCGTCGCTATGGCTGGGCCACCGTGCTGGTGAGCATGCTGGGGATCTGGGCCTTGCCGGAGGGAGGGCTTTTCTACGGTCTTCTGATGGTTCCCTTCAACGGGCGTCTGCTGCACATGGTCGGCAAGCTCGCGGAGGAACCTGACAGCACGGATCGCGCCAAAGATCTCTTCCGCTGGTCGATCCTCTACCTCTTCGGCATCTGCCTGCTGCTCATCGTCAGTCGCCAGTCCGCTGCTGTTCTGTTTGATCTCCAGATCAAGGACTGGCTGGCGATGCTGACGGCAGGCCTCTCTGGGATTGCTTCCTAGATTTCAAAGGATTGTTTCCGTGGGCGGGATGTCACTGCTTGAGCTGGATCAACTGGAAAAGTCCTACGGGACCGTTTCGGCTCTGCGTGGACTCAGCCTGTCGGTTCCCTCGGGCTGCCTTTACGGATTGCTCGGTCCCAACGGTGCCGGCAAGACCACGGCACTGCGCATCCTGGCCACACTGCTGGCCCCTGATCAAGGGCGTGTGATCGTCGCCGGTGTCGATGCGCTTCAGGAGCCACGCACTGTTCGACAACTGATGGGGTACGTGGCGCAGGAGGTGGCGATTGACAAAATCCTGACCGGTCGAGAACTGCTGGCACTCCAGGGAGATCTCTATCACCTGCCACGGGAGGAGCGAAACGAGCGGATTGACCATCTGGTGGAGCGGATGTCGATGGGCGATTGGATCGACCGGCGCTGCGGCACCTATTCCGGCGGCATGCGGCGGCGCCTTGATCTCGCATCCGGACTTCTGCATCAACCTCAGCTGCTGGTTCTGGACGAGCCCACGGTGGGTCTCGATATCGAGAGTCGCGCCGTGATCTGGGAGGTGCTTCGAGACCTGCGCGATCAGGGCACCACGATTCTGTTGAGCAGTCATTACCTCGAGGAGGTGGAGGCTCTCGCAGATCGGATGGCGATCATTGATGCCGGGCGGGTGATTGCCGAGGGTGCTCCGGAAGCTCTCAAACAGGAGCTGGGGGGAGACCGGGTGACTCTGCGGGTCCGCGAATTCAGCGACCAGCCGGAAGCGGAACGGGTTTGCCGGATCCTCGAGGTGGTGGAGGGTGTGAGGCGGATCGTGATCAATCGCGCACAGGGCTATTCACTCAATCTCGTCGTCGATGGTGAACATGTTCTCTCATCGTTGAAGGAGCAGCTGGCCGGTGAGGCTTTTGAGGTGTTCTCGCTGTCACAGAGCCGCCCCAGCCTCGATGATGTCTACCTGCAGGCCACCGGTCGCACCCTGATGGATGCCGAACTTGCCGTCGCGG
>CAYWOE010000017.1:0-15540 GCA_964459855.1 uncultured Synechococcus sp.
TCTATCTGGGGTTTCTCCCCAGCCACTGGCTGCGACTTCGCAATCTGCAGGCAGTGGATCTCGCGCCTCTTGTTGACCACATTCCCTGGAACTGGGTCAGCTCCGGACTTCTGATCACGCTGATGGCCTGCCTGATGGTGGTGGCCACTGATATCGGTTCCTATGTCATCGGTCGCCGTTTCGGTCAGCATCCGCTCTCTCCCATCTCTCCCGCGAAAACCATTGAAGGTGCCTGGGGTGGGCTTCTTTCGGCAATGCTTCTCGGTGCCCTGGCCGGTGACTTGTTGGAGTGGCCGTATGGGCCTTTTGCCGGGGGCTGTCTCGGTGCGCTCGTTGCTCTGTTCGCGTTGGTTGGTGATCTCACCGAATCAATGATGAAACGGGATGCAGGGGTGAAGGATTCAGGGGATGCCCTGCCGGGCCATGGCGGCATTCTGGACAGGATCGACAGCTATCTGTTCACTCCTGCTGTGGTGTTCTACGTCGTGACCCTTGTGTTGCCACTGATGGCGCAGGGGTGAAGCGCTTGAGGGGCCAACCGAATCAGGGTTGAACGGTTGCGTCACCCTCGATCAGCAGCTGACCGCCCTGCAGTCGCGCATCTCTGATTCTGATGGAGGGATCCATCGGCAGGAAAAATTCCCCCTCCGCATCCCAGTGGTTCACCCGGATCGTTCCCTGATCTGCGCAGAGACGAAAGCTCCGTTGAACGGGGTCTTTGCCGGTGATCACCTCCGCGGTGAGCACCAGACGATCGTTGTTGATCTCCAGGGATCGCAACGGTGTGAGACCCATCAGCTTTTCAGCCAGCAGGTCGGCCAGCCATCGCCAGCGATCGCTGGCAAGCGCTTTGTTCAGATCCGTTCCGCTCAGCACAACCTCGCCCTCGATCTCGAAAGGATCCCTGAGCTGCACTGGCTGGTTGGGCTGTCCAGGTCGGAACATGGTTTTGAGTTCGCCTGACTGCAGCTCGGCGCGTATCAGCGGCAGCTGATCGAAACTCACGCGTCGAGCTTCCAGGGAGACCCCCTTCAGTCGACCTCTGAGCAGCTCCAGAGCGGAACCCTGAAGAGCAAGATTCAACTCATCAACGGAGTCACACTGGCTGCGAATCCAGCGTTGAAGACCGCTGGCCAGGAGCTGGAGAACAGGGCCGGAGCTGGTCTGGGGCATGAATGCTGAACACCACGACGGCGGATCAGAAGCCCATCATCCGATGGGATCGGATGCACGACTGTTGGACAGGCTGGATTGGAACCAGTTGAGACAGCGATCGGCAACCCGATCGGGCTGATCGATATGGGGGAGATGTCCGCAGGCTTCGAACTCTTCCACCCGGTCCTGAAGAATGAGGGCCGCGGCCTTCTTCTGCGGAGGCCTGAGAATCCTGTCATTGGCGCCCCAGATCACATGCAGGGGCTGCTCGGGGAGGGGTGTGCCGCAGCCGGAAAACCCACCGCTTCGTGCAAATGCTGCCAGCGCCTCTGCCCACCCCGGGCACTGCAGATGCAGTGAGGCGATCTGTTCCTCCGCTGGGCCCACATTGGCGTCAGGGTCTGCGAAGGCCTGTCGGCAGAGACCTCGACGCACTCCAGGTCGACTGAGGAACCAGGCACCGAAGCGATCGAGCAAGGGAGGAACCGGCATCGGCCTGCCTGTCAGTCCTGCTGGGGCCAGCAACATCAGCGCTTCGATGCGTCCGGGCTGACGGCGAGCCATTTCCACCGCGACGGAGCCTCCCATGGAAGCTCCGATCAAGCCACAGGCAGAATTCTCCGGGAGGCGTTCCAGAAGTGCATCCAGGTGGCGCAGCACGCTTTCAGGCCCGTAGGCCTCATCGGGAGGACGCGGGGAGAAGCCGAAGCCGAACAAATCAGGAATGAACAGTTGAAAATGTCTGCTCAGAAGCGGTGCCAGCCTTCGGTATTCCAGAAAGCTGCTGTCGAAGCCATGAAGCAACAGCAGTGGAGGGCCCTGGCCGAGAACAGCAACAGGGAACGGTGCTTCCACGCCGATTGCAGGTAGTTGCCACCACTCGAGATGGTCGACCAGATCCTTCGCTTTCGGATCCAGGAGCTGGGGTTTGAGGGTGTTCAGCAGTGCTCTCAAGGCAGCACAGGGCTCGACTCGGCAGCGCCTACCAGGGCTTCCATCAGTGCACCAGGAGTGACTTCGAAAGGGAGGTGGTGCAGATCCGACCCGTCTCGGCAGGCGAACTGGCAGACCTGCTGAAGCTGGTTGAGGCTGGCATGACCGAGCCCGAGGTCATCCAGACTCACAGGCAGGCCTAGCTCCCGGAGCAATGGCAGCAGCTGCCGGTGGGACTGCGCCGCCAGACGGTTGCCACCCAGGCGCTCCTCAAGGCGCAACTGCACCAGGATGCCGAAGCCAACCTTCTCGCCATGAAGCACGGCATGGCAAGCCTCCAGCTGGGTCAGACCGTTATGCACGGCGTGTGCTGCGACAGTTCGACAACGGGCCCCGCCGAGACCGCCGATCACTCCCGCCGTCAGCCCACAGGCGTCAACGACTCTCCTCCAGGCCTCTCCTCCTGGCTCTCGGATGGCATCAAGGCTGTCGATCAGCAGCTGGTCGCGAAGAACCCTTGCCATCTGAACAGCCTGCTGGATCACTCCGTCCTGGCTTGATCCACTGCTGACGGACGCTTCGTACCACTTGGCCAGAGCATCGGCGATGCCGCTGGCAAGCGTCCGGGCAGGTGCCTTCAGAAGCAGCTGATGATCAAAGACCAGAAGGTCCGGGCAGCGCCTGAGACTCTGATCCCTCTCGAAGGCGCCATCAGGGCTGTAGAGATTCGACAGCGCAGTCCATCCGGCGCAGGTAGCTGCGCTCAGCGGAACTGTGACACAGGCAACCTCCAGGCGGTCAGCCAACAGTTTTCCTGCGTCAATCACCTTTCCACCGCCTGCGGCGATCACCCCATCGCAGGAATGCCTGCTGAAATCGTTCTGGATCCGCTGAAGATCCAGTTCACAGCAATCGTGTTCCAGATTCTGCTGGTAAACCGTCAGGCCAGTGGCATTGAGATCCCGGCAGAGCCTTGACCTGAGCGCTTCCGTTGACGAACTCCGTCCCAGCAACAGGGGATTGCGGAACAGACCGGAAATCTGGGACTGAGCTTCATTCCATGCTCCTGACCCACGAATCACCTGGGCAGGAGCAATGCAATGAACAGAGACCGAACCGGAACCGTTGGCTGTTGGGATCATTCAGGTCAGAGACCGGCGCCTGCGAGTGCGGGTGTTTCACTCGGAGTCGCGCTGAGATGTTTCACCACCACCTTGCCATCTTCAACATCCACTTCTGCGGAATCGCCATCCTTGATGCGTCCGGACAGGACCTCTTCGGCAAGGCTGTCTTCAAGCAGTCTCATCACTGCTCTGCGCAGCGGGCGGGCGCCGTAGGCGGGGTTGTAACCCTCCTCGACAAGACGTTCCTTGAAGGCATTGGAGACGGAAAGGGTGATGCCCTTTTCACCAATGCGATTGAAGACTTCACGCAGCATGATCTCTGCGATTTCCTTGACTTCTTCACGGTTCAGTTGTCTGAACACGATGATTTCATCAAGTCGGTTGAGAAACTCAGGCCGGAAATACTGCTTGAGCTCTTCATTGACGAGGGAGCGAATGCGGTTGTACTGGTTCTCCTCAGCGTTTTCACCTGAGAATTCGAAGCCGAGTCCGCCGCCGCCTTTCTCAATCACCTTCGAACCGATGTTCGAGGTCATGATGATCAAAGTGTTCTTGAAATCGACGGTGCGACCTTTGGAATCGGTCAGACGTCCATCTTCGAGCAGCTGCAGAAGGAGATTGAACACATCAGGATGCGCTTTCTCAATCTCATCGAAGAGGACAACTGTGTAGGGACGGCGCCTGACAGCTTCCGTGAGCTGGCCACCTTCGTTGAAGCCCACGTATCCCGGAGGTGAGCCGATCAGTTTGCTGACCGTGTGCCTCTCCATGAATTCCGACATGTCAAGACGGATCATGGCGTCTTCGCTGCCGAAGAAATAAGCGGCCAGGGCCTTCGTGAGTTCCGTCTTGCCCACACCGGTTGGTCCGGAGAAAATGAAGCTCGCAATCGGACGATTCGGGTTCTTGAGGCCTACGCGTGCCCTGCGAATCGCCTTGGATACTGCCTTGACAGCTTCATCCTGGCCGATCAAGCGCTTGTGAAGCGTTTCCTCCATGTTGAGCAGCTTGACTGACTCGCTCTCTGTGAGCTTCTGCACGGGGACTCCCGTCCAGGAGGCCACGATCTGGGCGATGTCTTCCTCGCTCACAACCGGTGTTGTGGATTCGGCGACAGCCGTCTGGAGGGTCGTTTGCTCAGAGCTCACAGCAACTGGTTCGGCCGCTGCTTGAGAGGTCTCGGAACTATCCGAGGCGTCATTGGCAACGTCCTGACGGCTGCTCTGCAGAAGCGTGCGGATTTTTTCACGCAACTCCACTTCCTTGTCTCTGAGCTCACCGGCACGGGCGAAATCCTGCTCGCGGACCGCGTCCTCCTTGTCTTTCTGGACAGTGCGCAGCTCCTTGTCAACTTCCTTGGCTTCAGGCGGCAGCTTGGAATTCAGCAGACGCACGCGACTGCCTGCCTCATCGATCAAATCAATGGCCTTGTCGGGCAGGAAACGATCGGAGATGTAGCGATCACCAAGCGTCGCCGCTGCTTCGAGAGCTTCATCGGTGATGCGCAAACGGTGATGCTGTTCGTAGCGCTCACGCAGCCCGCGCAGGATTTCAATGGTGTCCTCAATGGAGGGTTCACCGACATTGACAGGCTGGAAGCGGCGTTCGAGAGCTGCGTCACGCTCGATGTGCTTTCGGTATTCATCGAGGGTTGTTGCTCCGATGCACTGAAGTTCACCGCGAGCGAGTGCCGGTTTGAGGATGTTGGCGGCATCGATGGCACCTTCAGCAGCTCCCGCTCCGATCAGGGTGTGAACCTCGTCGATCACAAGGATCACGTTGCCGGCGCCCTTGATCTCCTCCATGATCTTCTTGAGGCGTTCCTCAAATTCACCGCGGTATTTGGTACCGGCGACAAGAAGACCGATATCGAGGGTGAGAACGCGCTTGTCTTCGAGAATGTCGGGAATATCCCCCTGCTGAATCCGCTGGGCCAGACCCTCGGCAATGGCGGTCTTGCCGACACCTGGTTCGCCGATCAGAACGGGGTTGTTCTTGGTGCGGCGACCAAGGATCTGGATGACACGGTCGATTTCGTTGTGCCGTCCCACCACAGGATCCAGTTTGGCTTCGCTCGCCAGCTGGGTGAGGTTGCTGCCGAATTCGTCCAGTGTTGGAGTCTTGGTGGACCCCTTGGATCCCGAGCCGCCACCGCCACCGGCGCCGACTTCCGCCGTTTCACCGAGCATGCGGATGACCTGGGTCCTGACTTTGGCGAGATCCACGCCGAGGTTCTCCAGCACTCGCGCTGCGACGCCTTCGCCCTCGCGGATCAGGCCGAGCAGCAGATGCTCTGTGCCGATGTAGTTGTGGCCGAGCTGACGGGCCTCCTCGAGCGAGAGTTCAAGAACGCGTTTCGCTCTGGGTGTGAACGGGATTTCAACAGCGACAAACCCAGATCCGCGTCCGATGATTTTTTCAACCTCAACCCGGGCATCCTTGAGATTCACTCCCATGGACTTGAGCACCTTCGCGGCGACACCGGTTCCTTCGCCGATCAGACCGAGCAGGATCTGCTCTGTGCCAACGAAATTGTGACCAAGACGGCGTGCCTCTTCCTGGGCAAGCATGATCACCTTGATGGCCTTCTCGGTAAACCTCTCGAACATCGTTCAGGCCGACTGCTGTTGCAACCAACCTATCAGGGCTGAATGGGTTGTTGTGGATGAATGATCCACAAGGCACATCCCAGTGTGGTTGCGGGTTGACTGCCCCCGAAAGTATTAATCAATGCCGAAATGTGTTGCTTTATTCGGGTTGATCAGTGCGGAAATCCCTACCTTTCGCGAATTGATCGCGACAGGAGCAGGGCATCGTCCCCGTTGGGGAAATAGCCCTTCCTTCGACCGGTCGTTGAAAAGCCGCAGCTTGCATAAAGGCTTCGACCCGCGGCATTTGTTTCAGCGACTTCCAGGCTGGCCGTCACAGCTCCGAGTGATCGGCCCTGTTGGATCAGCGCTCGCAGAATTCCAGCGCCGAAACCTCGGCGTTGATGCCCTGGATCCACCGCCACCGCAGTGACCTGAAGTTCATCCACCACCAGCCAGGCTGAGGCGAGAGCGATCAGGCTTTCGTCATCCCCATCAACACCCATCACCAGCCTGGCGCTTTCAGACAGCTCTCTCCTCCACTGCTCAAGAGTCCAGAGGCCTTTCAAGCAGGTTCGATCCAGTCTCAGGCAGGCCTTCAGATCATCGGGACCCAGTTTCCTCGGGCTGATTGCGGCTTCAGCATCCAAAGCAGAACTGACTGAGCGCCGCGCCTCCTTACATTGCCTGTCCGACCGACACGATGTTCCATGCCACAGCCCTACGAATCAGGGTGTGATCTGAACAGCCCCAATCGCAATCTCGCGCCGATCACCGCCGAACTCGACGATCAGGGACGTCTCGCGGTCGGGGGCTGTGTTCTGAGTGAGCTGGCCAAGCGCTACGGAACACCTCTTTATGTATTGGATGAGCTGAGTATTCGCAGGGCATGTCAGGCCTACCGCGACGCACTGAAGCGGCACTACCCGGGCCCGTCACTGGCGATCTACGCCTCAAAAGCCAATAGCTCGCTGGCTCTGACAGCTCTCGTGGCTTCTGAGGGCCTCGGGTTGGACGCCGTCTCCGCCGGTGAATTGATGACGGCGCTCGATGGCGGCATGCCGGCTGAACGAATCGTGCTCCACGGCAACAACAAGTCGGTCGACGAGCTCACCCTGGCCTACCGCCATGACGTGATGGTGGTGGCGGATAACCAGCACGACCTCGATTGTCTGAAGACGATCGTTCCCGAAGGTGGCCAGCCTGTCCGCCTGATGCTTCGCTTTACGCCAGGCATTGAATGCCACACCCACGAGTACATCCGCACCGGTCATCTCGACAGCAAGTTCGGTTTCGATCCCGATCAGCTGGAACCTGTGCTTCGCGAGCTTCAGGGCGCCCCCTGGGCGCGAGTTGAGGGACTTCATGCCCACATCGGCTCACAGATTTTCGAGCTGGAACCGCATCGCGATCTGGCCGCCGTCATGGCGGATGGTCTTCGTCTGGCCCTCGATCTCGGCCACCCCATCCGGGATCTGAATGTCGGCGGTGGTCTGGGCATTCGATATGTGGAAAGTGATGACCCCCCGTCCATCGACGCCTGGGTGAAAGTTGTCGCTGAGGCAGTCGTTTCTGCCTGCAAGGAGCGAGGACTCGAGTTGCCTCGCCTGCTTTGCGAGCCGGGACGATCCCTTGTGGCGCCGGCCGGAGTGACCGTCTACACCGTTGGCTCCCGCAAGGTGGTTCCCGGCATCCGCACGTACCTGTCTGTTGACGGGGGAATGAGCGACAACCCAAGGCCGATCACCTACCAGTCGCTCTACACCACCTGCCTGGCTGACCGTCCATTGGCAGGTGCGGAGGAAACCGTGACTCTGGCCGGTAAGCACTGTGAGTCGGGAGACGTGCTGCTCAAGGATCTCGCTTTCCCCGCCTGCAGCAGCGGCGAAATCCTGGCGATCTTCGCCACAGGTGCTTACAACGTCTCGATGAGCTCCAATTACAACCGCATCCCAAGGCCTGCAGCGGTGCTGGTGCATCAAGGCGATGCCGAGCTTGTTCTGCGCCGCGAGCAGCCTGAGGATCTGCTGCGTTACGACCTGATGCCTGAACGATTGCGCTCTGTAAAATAAGGAGACAAAGGTGCGAAGGCGAACGTGTTGGAGGTGTTGCAACTACGCCTTCTCGTTGATGTCATTTGTGCCTCTCTCGTCGGTTTTCTGCTGTTCACACGGGTCAATGAGCAGCGCACGCTGTGGCTGCTCAGGGGATACCTCTTACTTGTGGCGCTGGCCTGGATCGTCAGGACGTTTTTTGATAAAGACGCTTACGTTCCGCTCCCCCTCACATCAGCGCTCATCGATGCGTTGGTTCTCGCCTGCTCACTCTCCCTCGCCATCCTCTGGCAGGGGGAACTTCGCCGGCTGATGGAACTGCTCGGCACTGGCCGTCTGGCTGTGTTGCTTGGTAATCCTCAGAGCAAGATGAGGGCCACCGCCAGCACCGTGGCGCAGCTCACCGATGCAGCTGGTCGTCTTTCCAAGAGTCGACGCGGAGCTCTGATCGTTGTTGATCTGGGCAGTGATCTCAGGCCGGAGGATTTCCTCAATCCTGGAATCACCATCGATGCTCAGCTGAGCAGCGAGCTCCTGCTCAACCTGTTCGCATCCGATACCCCTCTTCACGACGGCGCTGTTGTGATCAAGGGCAGTCGAATCATTTCAGCTGGAGTGATTCTGCCGTTGTCGCGTCAGGGCATCAGCCGCTACGGCACGCGCCATCTTGCGGCTCTGGGCATCACAGAACGTTTTGATCGCTGCATCTGTGTGGTGATCTCCGAGGAGACAGGCACCCTCTCACTGGCAAACCAGGGACGTCTGGAACGGCCCATCACCAGTTCACGACTTCAGGACCTTCTCACCGACTTGATTGCCGCTTCTGTGTCGACCACACCGGTGAAATCACCATCTCCGCGTAGCGTGACTGCAGGCACTCAGGATTCCCTGCCTTGAGCCAAAGACTGGCTGTCAGTACTGATCAAGCGGCATCCCGGTGCTGTCCTGAGGGATTGGACCCACTCAGGATTCCCGCCCATGTTGCCGTGATCATGGACGGCAATGGACGCTGGGCCAAGGCACGTGGCCTGCCCAGGGTGATGGGCCACAGGGCTGGAGTTGAAGCACTGAAAGCCACTCTCAGACATTGCAGTGACTGGGGTGTGGGTGCACTCACCGCGTATGCCTTCTCCACGGAGAACTGGTCACGGCCGGGTGATGAGGTGAATTTTCTGATGACCCTGTTTGAAAGCGTTCTCCAGAGAGAGCTGCAGGCGCTTGAGGAGGAACAGGTGCGGATTCGCTTCCTCGGGGATCTTGATGCCCTTCCTGTCAAGTTGCAGGCGCTGATCGCCGAGGCCACGCAGCGCACTGCGAGCAACACCGGGATTCACTTCAATGTGTGCACCAATTACGGAGGTCGACGCGAGCTGGTGCGCGCAAGTCAGAGGCTTGCGGAACGGGTGGCCCGTGGAGAGCTGGAACCTGAACAGATCGATGAGAATGCTCTTTCGGCTGAGCTGTTCACGGCAGGGGAGCGTGATCCGGATCTGCTGATCAGAACCAGCGGTGAGAGGCGCATCAGCAATTTCCTGCTCTGGCAGCTGGCCTATGCCGAGATTCACGTCACAGACCTGTTTTGGCCGGATTTTGATGCTGAGGCCCTTGAGCTCGCTCTGCATGATTACCAGGGCCGTCAGCGACGTTTTGGTGGGCTTCAGACCATCGAGCCCCACGCTCTGGGATCCTGAGGGCAGCGGCAATGGTGGCTGGTTCAATGACAGACACAGTGGAACTGCGCCACGACTGGAGTCTGGAGGAGATCCAAGCCCTGCTTGACCTTCCCCTGATGGATCTTCTCTGGCGCGCCCAGGGAGTTCATCGGGCCGCCAACCCTGGCTACAGGGTTCAGCTGGCATCACTGCTGAGCGTGAAAACCGGTGGCTGCGAGGAAGACTGCGCCTACTGCTCACAGTCGATGTACCACAGCAGTGATGTGGGTGGCCAGGCCGATCTTGAGGTGAAAGCTGTCCTGGACCGAGCCCGCGCGGCGGCCGATGCCGGTGCGGATCGCTTCTGCATGGGCTGGGCATGGAGGGAGATCCGTGAAGGACCTGCCTTTGAGTCGATGCTGAGAATGGTTCGAGGAGTGCGTGAGCTTGGTCTGGAAGCCTGCGTCACCGCAGGAATGCTCACCGATGATCAGGCGGAGCGACTGGCCGAGGCTGGCCTGACGGCCTACAACCACAACCTCGACACCAGTCCTGAGCATTACGACCGGATCATCACCACACGCACCTACGAGGAACGGCTGGAGACTCTTGAGCGGGTCCGTCGTGCAGGAGTCACTCTCTGCTGCGGTGGCATCATCGGCATGGGAGAAACCCTTCGTGATCGTGCCTCAATGCTGCGGGTGCTCGCCTGCATCGATCCGCATCCTGAGAGTGTTCCGATCAACGGTCTTGTGGCGGTTGAGGGAACACCGCTGGAAGGCCTGCCTACGGTTGATCCGCTGGAACTGGTGCGGATGGTGGCTGTCGCCCGAATCCTGATGCCTTTCAGCCGTGTGCGTCTGAGTGCCGGTCGTGAACAGCTCAACCGTGAGGCTCAGATTCTCTGCCTTCAGGCCGGTGCCGATTCAATCTTCTACGGCGACACCCTCCTCACAACAGGCAATCCCGCCGTGGATTCGGACCGCGCTCTGCTGGAAGCGGCCGGAGTTCAGGCCAGCTGGCAGGAACAGACATTCGAGCCCCAGCCTGCGCAGGAGAGAGCAGCGGCATGACCGCTGTTCAGGCCGAACACCCCACGTTTCTCGTGGCGGCGTTCTACGCCTTTACGCCGATGTCCGCCGCTGAGCTGGAGTGCCTGCTGACGGATCTGCCGTCACTGGCGCGTCGCCAACAGGTTGTCGGTTCAGTGTTACTGGCGCCGGAAGGGGTGAACGGCACGATCAGCGGTCCCGATGAGGGAGTGGCGAAGATCCTGGAGTGTCTGCGCGCCACCATCACTCTCGGGAGTGACCATTACGAGCGTCTGCAGGTGAAGCGAAGTCGCAGCACCTTTCCTGCCTTTCGTCGTTTCAAGGCCCGTCGCAAGCGCGAAATCGTCAGCCTGGGCCAACCATGCGCAGATCCTCGCCGCAGTGTGGGGCTCTATGTCGACCCTCAAGACTGGAATGCGCTGGTGGATGATCCCGACACGCTGGTCATCGACACCCGCAACGCCTATGAGGTGTCAGTGGGCAGTTTCGTTGGCTCTCTTGATCCTGAAACGCAGAGCTTCAGGGACTTTCCCGACTGGGTTGAAGACCATCTCCGGCCGCTGGTCGAACGGACTTCTCCGGCACGGATCGCCATGTTCTGCACCGGTGGCATTCGCTGCGAGAAGGCGAGCAGCTTTCTTCAACAGCGAGGGTTCCCCGAGGTTCATCATCTCCAGGGTGGCATCCTCAACTATCTGGAGCAGATCCCTGAGGAGCAGAGCCGCTGGAGGGGGGAGTGCTTCGTGTTCGATCAGCGTGTGGCCCTCAATCACAGGCTTGAGCAGGGAGAGCATCGGTTGTGTCATGCCTGCGGTCTGCCGCTGACGCCGAAGCAGCGAACACTGGAGAGTTACGTCCCCGGCGTGCAGTGTCTGCAATGCATTGATCGGTTCACGGATGCAGACCGGGCACGTTTCGCGATGCGTCAGAGTCAGCTCAGACGACGTCCTCGGGCAACATCGGAGGCTCGTTCAATTCCTCCTGAAGTGCAGGAATGAGCGACCGGCCTGTTCTCTACAGCTTCCGCCGCTGCCCGTTTGCCATGCGTGCACGCTGGGCAGTGCTGCAGGCGGGTTTGCTTGTCGACTGGAGGGAGATTGAACTCAAGGACAAGCCAGCGCCAATGCTTGAGCTTTCTCCGAAAGCAACGGTTCCCGTTCTGGCACTCGCCGATGGCACGGTGATCGATGAGAGCCTCGAGGTGATGCGCTGGGCTCTCGATCAGACGGATCCTCTTGATCTCTGCAGGCAGGGTTCCGTCAGCGCTCAGAACAGCATCACCAGATTGATCGATCTGAATGACACCACCTTCAAGCATCATCTGGATCGCTTCAAGTACGCCGATCGCTACGCGGGTGAGTCGAAGGCAGAGCACCAGTTGGAAGGCTTGTCTGTGCTGCGTCACTGGTCTCGTCTGATCGAGGAGCTTGGTGGCTGGCTTGTGGATTCAAGTTGTTCGCTTGCTGATGGAGCTCTCTGGCCGTTTGTACGCCAGTGGCGTATCGCCGACCCTGATGGATTTGATGCGGATCCAACCCTGGAGCCGCTGCGCAGGTGGTTGAACCGTTTTCTGCAGGATCCGGGCTTTGAGCGCCTCATGCAGCGGGCTGATCCCTGGCATCCCGGTGGTCTGCAGCCCCACTTCCCCGCTGATGCTGTGGATGTGCCCGTCGACCAGCCCCTGTTTCATCTCGCCATGGCGGAGGACTGGACAGCGGCAAAGCAGTCAGGTGACTACCGCATCTCCACCCGTGGTCTGCGCCTGGACCAGGTGGGATTCATTCATCTCTCCTGGCGTGAGCAGGTGGCGTGCACCTTTGAGCGCTTCTATGCCGATGCCGGAGCCGTGGTTCTGCTCACCATTGATCCGGCACTCCTGAACTCGCCTTTGCGTGCTGATGCGATTCCGAGTGGCGAGCTGTTCCCCCATCTTTACGGTTGCCTGCCTCTCTCGGCTGTGATCGAGGCGAAGCCATACCCGGAATCGACTCTGTGATGCTCGATCAGCTGGAACAGCAGGCCCGGCAACGTGATCTGCTGCTGAGACTTCAGGTCGGTCGCCCACTGGGGCTGTGGAGTCTGCGGCTGGTTGTGGCCCGATCTCAGTCGCAGCGACTGCAACTCCTCGGCGAGATGAAAGCCTGGGCTTATGGCGCTCCCAGGGGCTTGCAGCTCGACACCATGCGTGTTCTGCCAGATGCTCCATCAGGCTGCGGTGATCTCATCTGGGCAGCAACGATGGCCTGGGCCTTGGAGAGCACCCCCTGCCGACAGGCCAGATTGCTGGCCATTCGTGATGATGAACGTCAGCATCGACGGCTTGTTCGTTATTTCAGGTGGCGCGGATTTGAACCCGTGCGTGAGGTGCAGGCTGCCCTCTGGGATCTACCGCTGCGCATGGTCTGGGGAGGAGCCGGCGAACTGATGCTCGGAGACTGCGAGCAGGTGCAGGGTCGGGCACTGGCGCGTTGGCATCAGTTCGCAGCGTGATAGCTGCTGCGCACCAGAGGCCCGCTTCTCACCACAGCGAAACCGAGGTCGCTGGCAATTGATCCAAGATCCTCGAATTCATCGGGGTGCCAGTAGCGAGCCACGGGGATGTGGGCCAGGGAAGGGCGCAGATACTGACCGATGGTGATCCGCTGGCAGTCGACTGCTCGCAGATCGCGCATGGTCTCGATCACCTCCTCCCGGCTTTCTCCAAGCCCCAGCATCAGACCGCTTTTGGTGGGAATCTCCGGTGCCAGTGTTCGCGCTGCCTCCAGAAGTCCAAGCGATCGCTGATAGGTGGCTCCCCTGCGAACCTCCCGCTGCAGGCGTTGCACCGTCTCAAGGTTGTGGTTGAAGCAGACCGGCGCAGCCTGCAGCACGGTCGCCAGTCGCTGGCGCTGAGCCGCCACGGCTTTGCGGAAATCAGTGTGTCCACCCCAGAAGTCCGGGGTCAAAACCTCGATTGCGATCAGGGGATTTCTGGCCCTGATCGCCTCCATGGCGCCAGTGAACAGTCCGGCGCCGTGGTCCTCGAGGTCATCGCGCGCAACAGCGGTCAGCACCACATAACGCAATCCCATGGCCTCCACCGCAGCGGCGACCTTTTCCGACTCCAATGGATTGAGGGCCTGGGCGCGGCCCTTCTCCACCTGGCAGAACGCGCAGCTGCGTGTGCAGACCGACCCCCCAAGCAGGAACGTCGCGGTGCCTGCGGCATAACACTCACCTCTGTTGGGGCAGCGTCCTTCCTCACAGATGGTGTGAAGAGCATTTGATTTCACAAGCCCCTGAACGCGCTCGATCGCGGAGGCTTCCCCCAGTGGACGACGCAGCCAATCGGGTAACCGTTCGTGCGGCTGGATCGTTGAGAAGCGGCTGGTCTTGCGCACACCTGGGAAGGAGGCTTCTTCCAGGGTGGCTCCATTTTCGTCAAGGGAGAACCTGATGGTCGACTCCACACCAGAACTGACCAACCCAACAGACTTCAGTCCACGTCGCGTCGACCCTCCAGGGCCCTGCTGAGTGTGACGTCGTCGGCGTATTCCAGTTCGCTTCCCACCGGCAGCCCGTAAGCAATGCGGCTGACCCTGGTGAATGGCTTGAGCAGCCTCGCCACGTAGAGACTTGTGGTGTCTCCCTCCACGCTGGGGGTGAGCGCGAGGATGACCTCCTCAACATCGTCGTCGGCCACCCGTTTGACCAGGCTGCTGATCTGAAGCAGATCCGGTCCGATGCCATCCATGGGAGAGATCAGACCACCCAGCACGTGATAGCGACCACTGAATTCCCTGGTGCGTTCCAGAGCGAGCAGATCCCTGGAATCAGCAACCACGCAGATCTGGCCGTTGGCGCGCTCCTGGTTACGGCAGATTTCACATGTGGAGTCGGCACTGAGGTGAAAACAGGTCTGGCACTGCCCCACCTGGGTTCGTGCGGCCAGCAGGGCATCCGCGAAGCTGCGAATCTGCTCTTCCGGCTGGCGAAGCAGATGCAGGGCCAGTCGTTGTGCGGTGCGGGGACCAATCCCCGGAAGTCGCTCGAACTGATCGATCAGCCGAGCAAGGGGTCGGGTGAATCCGCTCAGAGCATCGAGGCGAGTTGCGAAAATCTAGACAGATGATGCGAGGGCAGAATGGCTCGCATCGGGCCAATTTCATTTCATCTCTCAATGCGCTCCATGCTGCGTCAACCGCTCCGGTCATTGCTCGTCCTGCTTTGTGTGCTGATGCTCAGCGCCTGTGGTGGTGCCAGCGCCGGCCTCAACTCCTTCAAGAGTCCAGACGGCCGCTATGCGTTCCTGTACCCCACAGGCTGGACGAGGGTGGCCGTGACCGGTGGTCCCGCCGTGGTGTTTCACGACCTGATCAACAGTGACGAAACCGTGAGCCTGGTGGTTTCCGACGTCGATCCCAATGATGATCTTCAGACACTCGGCAGTGCCGTGGCGGTCGGCGAGAGGCTGCGTCGCGAGGTGATCGCTCCTGATGGCAGCGGCCGCGATGCCGATCTGATCGAAGCGCGCGAGCGGGATTCTGATGGCCATGTCTTCTATGACCTGGAGTACGCCGTGCATCTCCAGGATCGTGACCGGCATGAACTGGCAACAGTTGTGGTGGACCGTGGCCGGCTCTACACCCTGGCAACCAGCACCAATGAGGATCGCTGGCCCAAGGTCAAGGGCCTGTTCGAATCGGTGATCAGTTCCTTCACGCTGTTGATCTGACACGCTGACGATCTGAAACGTCGGACGTTGCTCCGAACTGTCTCCCGACTCCGGCAGTGACTTCCCATCGCCAGCAAGATGGCGGTCATGACCACGTCTTCCCGTGTTGAGCGTCTTCGGGGCCGATGGAACGGCCTCACCGACCATCAGCAGGTCGGCGCTGCTCTGGCTGGTGTGGGTGCTCTTTTCGGAGCCTGGCTGCTGTTCTGGCCCGTGCCCACCGAAGTTGAGGGACGTGGCGTTCTGATCTATCCCGACAATGCCGGGA
>CAYWOE010000018.1:0-15208 GCA_964459855.1 uncultured Synechococcus sp.
GGCTCTCGCGGGCGACGTCGTAAACCCTCGCGCGCAGAATCCTCTGCAGGTAATCGTCCATTGTCTCAGTCTGACAACAGGAGGCTTTCACGGGCGGCAGGCACGCCTCGTAGATTGACTAGATCTGCCGGGAGGCTCATGCACCTGAGCGATCTGTCGCATCCCAATCAGCTGCATGGACTGTCGGTGGCAGAGCTTGAGGATGTCGCCGCTCAGATCCGACAGCGCCATCTGGAAGTGGTTTCCAACAGCGGTGGGCACCTCGGACCCGGTCTCGGCGTTGTTGAGCTCACTCTCGCCCTCTACCAGACCCTTGATCTGGATCGGGACCGGGTCGTCTGGGATGTCGGTCATCAGGCCTACCCACACAAACTGATCACGGGTCGCTACGCCGATTTCGACTCACTCAGACAGAAGGGAGGAGTTGCCGGTTATCTCAAGCGCTGTGAGAGCACATTCGATCATTTCGGCGCCGGTCATGCCAGCACGTCAATCTCCGCCGCACTGGGGATGGCCATGGCCCGCGACCGTCTCGGCCAGGATCACAAGTGCGTTGCGGTGATCGGTGACGGAGCACTGACAGGTGGGATGGCCCTGGAGGCCATCAATCACGCCGGTCACATGCCGAATACACCGCTGCTGGTGGTGCTGAACGACAACGACATGTCGATCTCACCGCCGGTCGGAGCATTGTCCAGTCATCTGAACAGGATGAGGCTCAGCCCTCCGATGCAGTTCCTCTCCGGAAGTGTGGAGGAAAGCATGCGCTATCTCCCATTCATGGGGGGAGATCTTCCCGCTGAACTCAACCGTCTCAAGGGCAGCATGCGTCGTCTGGCTGTTCCCAAGGTCGGTGCGGTTTTCGAAGAGCTCGGCTTCACCTACATGGGCCCGGTGGATGGTCATGACATCACCGAGATGATGAAAACCTTCCAGGCCGCTCACCGTGTGGGTGGTCCTGTGCTGGTGCATGTGCTCACCACAAAGGGCAAGGGCTATCCCTACGCCGAGGCCGATCAGGTGGGTTATCACGCCCAGTCGTCCTTCGATCTCAACACCGGCAAGGCCCGGCCAAGCAAAACGCCGAAACCTCCCAGCTACAGCAAGGTCTTCGGGCAGACACTGGTCAAAATCTGCGAACAGAACCCCAGGGTTGTTGGAATCACAGCCGCAATGGCCACCGGGACAGGTCTTGACCTTCTGCAGAAAGCCCTGCCTCAGCAATACATCGATGTGGGCATTGCCGAGCAACACGCGGTCACGCTGGCTGCAGGTATGGCTTCCGATGGTCTGCGACCTGTGGTGGCCATCTACAGCACTTTTCTGCAGAGGGCTTTCGACCAGTTGATTCACGATGTGGGGATACAGAAACTGCCGGTCACGTTTGTGCTTGATCGTGCCGGCGTAGTCGGTGCTGACGGCCCGACCCATCAGGGTCAGTACGACATCAGCTACATGCGTTCCATCCCCAACTTCACGGTGATGGCGCCCAAGGATGAGGCTGAACTCCAGCGCATGCTGGTCAGCTCTCTCAAACATGATGGGCCCTGCGCCATCCGCATTCCGAGAGGTCCGGGTGAGGGCGTTCCACTCATGGAGGAGGGATGGGAGCCACTGCCCATCGGTTGTGGCGAAGTGCTTCGTTCAGGAGATGATCTTCTGATCGTTGCCTATGGCGCCATGAACGCCAAAGCCATGGCAACGGCTGAAATCCTTTCAGACCAGGGGGTTCAGGCCACTGTCGTGAACGCTCGATTCCTCAGGCCTCTCGACACCTCACTGCTCCATCCACTGGCCCAGCGCATCGGACGTGTCGTCACCATGGAGGAAGGCTCACTGGAGGGTGGATTCGGCTCAGCAGTGATTGAATCCCTCCAGGAAGCCGAGCTTCAGTTGCCGGTGATGAGGCTTGGTATTCCCGATGTGCTCGTGGACCACGCCACACCCCAGCAGAGTTTTGAAACCCTTGGTCTGCTTCCCGATCAGATGGCCGCGAGAATCTGCGAACGTTTCAAGCTCAGGACAGCTGCCGCGCAGAATGCGTCTGAACCGGGTGTCGAAATGCCATCGGTTCGCACCTGAAGCTCAAAAGGGTGGCTGAGGCTGAGCCACCCTTGATCCATGAAATCAGTTGCGCGGTGTTCAGAGAACTCCGCGGGTTGTCAGTCCGAGGATGGCACCCATGCCGATGACGTGACCAAGGCTTGTCGTCGCCAGCAGCGACGCATGGCTCATTCCACCGAAGAATGAGGGGTTGGGCAGCTGGGCTCCCTCGTTGGGGTACTTGATGGCTGCTTTGCCGATGGCAATGGCAATCACATTGCAGACGATCATCACAAGCCCCACCTTCGGAGACCAGGTGACCGTGGCAGGAGCGATGGCCAGAAGTGGAGCGAGCATGAAGAACAGAGGCAACGATTTATCTTCCAACCTTTCGGCACTCACGCCTAACTCTTGTAAAAGTTGTTCATCGCAGTGATTTTTGATACCCAAGCAGTCCCGCCACGATCACGGCGTTGCTGAGCGTGAGGAAGGCCTCGGCTCCACCATGCAGAGCATCGACGGCCACCAGCTCTGTTCCAAAACGCAGATCTGCAATCACCGCTGCTGCAATCGTGATTCCCACAAACAGCAGTGTGAGCTGGAATCCGCGACGGCTGAGAGCAGGCAGAAGTTGACGTTGCCCCAGGTAATAGAGAAAGACCAGATAAGGAAAGAGTGAGAATGCGAATAACGGCGATGGATCGAAATCCGGCATCAGATCTGATCCTCAAGTTGCACGGAATCGTCGATTGACCAGGCAGCCCAGGCCAGCATCACATTGCCGATCAGAGTGAATGTTGCCTGCAGGGTCACCAGCCAGCGCAACTGTTCAGCGTTGTCGTAGAGATGCCAGGTGCAGGCTGCCATTGCACTCACCAGCGCTGGAAGCATTGCCCAGGCGATGCGTCGAGTGGAACGATCGCGTCCATCCGGTTTGTATTGATGAATCAGCACGATGGCCAGGAGCCATTCACCAACGGAGGCCCAATGAATCCACCAGGTCCCCAGCGATAGCGCGTGCATGTCATTTCAATGGAGACAGTCACCGTACCCCTTCAACACTTGGATAATGGTTCGATCAATTGTTGATTGCCGGTGAAGGCACTTTGCAGTGGGCGGAAGTCAAGTGTGCTGCTCTGTGGTTACTACGGCGAGCACAACCTCGGCGACGATGCCTTGCTTCAGGTGCTGGTTTCACAGATCCCATCCCACTGGGATCTTGTGGTGACGGCGAGAGATCCAGAGGCTGTTCGTTCTCTGGTCCCCGGGGCGAAAACAGTCAGTCGACGCTCACTGTCACAGACCATTCAGGCTCTCGATCGCGTGGATGCTCTGATACTCGGGGGCGGAAGCCTGCTTCAGGACGGGACAAGTTTCAAAAGTCTTGTTTACTACCTGGTTCTGCTCTGGACCGCCCGTGTCAGGGGGACCCCAATTCTTCTCTGGGGTCAGGGACTGGGGCCGCTGCATCGACGCCTCAGCCGCGTCCTGGTGAAGCACACTCTTGGGGGCATCAAGGCAGTGTCCTGGCGGGATCCCCGTTCGATGGAGCAGGCGCAGCGCTGGAAACTCAGAATCCCGATGGTGATGGGACCTGATCCGGTGTGGTGTCATCCTTCGCCGGCCTGGTCCGGGGGCAACCGTCTGATCCTCTGTTGGAGACCCACAGCTCTGCTCGATGGCAGGGGCTGGGGCGTTCTGCTTGATGCTGTGGATCGTTTCAGTTCCTCGATCGGTTCAGAGGTGATCTGGTTGGCCTTTCACGCCGATCAGGATGCAGCGCTCTGGGGCGATCTGCAGAGTCGTGATCTGATTCCTGATCGTTTGGGCCAGCGTTCCATCCAGATGCAGGCAGAGTCACTGGATCAGGTTCAGTTGTTGTTCAGCGACGCCGCTCTGGTGATTGCGATGCGTCTGCACGCCTTGATACTCGCTGCTGCGGGAGATTGTCCGACCGCGGCGCTGAGTTATGACCCCAAGGTGAAGGCAGCGGCACAACTTGCATCTCTGTCTTGGACTGATCTTGATAACCAGCTCAACTGTGATCAGTTGATTCGTCAATGGCAGTCAACGATGCAGAACCCACGCGAGCGCTCGCAAATGGATGAATTAAAACGTTCTGCTCATTGTCATCAACGCATGCTTGTTGAAGAGCTCAACAAGTTATCTGATTAAACGGCGACCCGTATCGGAATTGAAGATCATTTCGTTGTCGCTGGACCACGACAATCTGGCACTCTCAGGGATGACCTGGTCCGGAGGTGCCGTCATTCGGATGAGGCCCCGTGCTGTTTCCAGAAAAAGCAACTGAGAGCTACCAAGCCATTCACGTGATTGCAATTTGCATGACAGTCCTGAATCGGAGAAATGAATGGATTCAGGTCTCACAGCACAGATCTCTCCGGCTTCATTCTCAAGACAATTGATCTGGGGGCGACCGATGAATCGAGCAACAAAAAGACTGCATGGATTGTGATAAAGATTGTACGGAGTATCAATCTGTTCAATTCTGCCCCGATGCAGAACAGCGATGCGCTTTGCCATCGCCATGGCCTCATGTTGATCATGCGTCACATAGATGGTCGGTTTTCTTTGCTCAAGAACCAGGCGGCGAAGTTCTGGGCGAATGTCTTCTCTCAATTGCGCATCGAGATTGCTCATCGGTTCGTCGAGGAGATAAACCTCGGGTTCTCTGAGCAGTGCCCGCGCCAAGGCAACCCTTTGCCGCTGCCCCCCCGAAAGTTCAGCGGGACGACTGCCGGCTCGATTCCAGAGCTGCACCAGGTCAAGCACCTGCCTGATCTTTCCTGTTCTCTCGCGCTGCGGAACTCCACGCACTCGCAGACCCAGCTCGAGGTTCTCAATGACAGTGAGATGCGGAAGCAGCGCATAACTCTGAAAAACCATGCCCACACTGCGCTCAGCCGGTGACAACATCGTCACGTCGCGATCACTGATGTGAATCGTTCCGGAGCTGACGGGATCAAGCCCGGCGATCAATCGCAATGTCGTGCTTTTTCCGCATCCGCTAGGCCCTACGAGTGCCAGACATTCATTGTCAGAGATTGTCATGGTCAGATCTTCAACAATCCACTGACTGTTGATCTTTTTGCCAACCTGTCTGAGTTCAAGTGTCATCCTTTGACTGCTCCTGTCGTCAAACCAGAAACAATCGGCTTCTGGAAAATCATCACCAGCAGTATCAGCGGAATGGATCCGATAACTGTAGCCGCTGCATAAGGTCCATAAGGAACTGAATGAATTGATGAACCAGCGATTCTTGCCATGGCAACAGGGAGGGTTAATTTATCTGAATCACTGATCCATGTAAGGGCGATTGGATATTCATTCCAGGAAAAGAGGAAGACAAGAATTGCAGTGCTTGCGATGGCTGGAGTTATCAGTGGGAGAAGAATCCAGCGAAATCGTTGCAGAAGAGTTAACCCTTCCACCCTTGCTGCGTCTTCAAGTTCCTGTGGTAGATCAGAGAACGCATTCGTGAGCAGAAGAACAGCCAGAGGCTGTGACAATGCTGCATAAGGTACGGCAAGAGCAATCAAGCTGTTGCCAAGTTGCAGGAAGCGCGCAATTTCCAGTAAGGCAAGGAAAAGAAGCACATAGGGGAATAATGCGCAGGCAATCAACAGACATTTAATAATCAGTGCTGTTCTTTTCTGCAATTTGCTCAGGCTGTAACTTGCAGGAATTGCCAGCAGCAGGGTAAGAATCGTTGATAATACGCCCGCAAACAAACTGTTGAACAGATAGCGGATGAAGGGTGGATCACTTGTGAGAACGCTTTGATAATGGGCGAGTGTCCAACGCTGATCATGTGAAGCAAAAGGCAAGACGAGTGCCTGGTCAGTGCAGAACGACGTGTAGAGCTGCCAGCCCAGTGGTGCGAGTGACCAGATCAACAGAGTGATGATCAGCAGACGTCCCAGTTTCATCTGGCAATGGCTCCCGCAGATCTGCTTCGTGCCGTTGAAATGACAAGCCAAGCAATGGCAATCAGTGAACTGAGAATCACAAAGCTTGCAATCATGATGGTTGCGCTGTATCCGAAATCGAGAAATCGCAGTGCATTCCAGTAGGCATAGAGAGCGATGCTTTCCGTGCTGCTCGCCGGGCCACCTCCCGTCATCACCTGAACAAGGTCAAACACTCCGAAGGCCTGAGCAAGCCGGAACATCAGTGCGAGGCCTAAATAGGGCAGCAGCAGAGGAATCGTGATGCGTCGCAGGCAGACCCAGGGGCCTGCTCCCTCGAGCTTTGCTGCTTCATAGAGATCGGCGGGGATGGTCTGCAGACCGGCGAGAAGAATCAGCGCCACGAATGGAGTGGTTTTCCAGACATCGGCATAGACGGTTGTCATCCAGGCCAGGGATGGCTCACCCAGAGCGTTCAGTGAACGCCCCAGAGCGGCCTGGGCCAGGCGATCGACAGGACCGTACGGCGTGTTGAAAATCCATCGCCACCCCAGTGCCATCACCGTTGTGGGCAGGGCCCAGGGGATCAGGGATGATGATCGGATCAGGGCACGCTTGCGCAAAGGCTGATTGAGGATCAGTGCAATGGCCAGGCCGAGAACGACTTCAGCCGTCACCGAGACCAGAGCAAAGCGAAGCGTCTGAAGCAGATCCTGCCAGTAACGGCTGTCATGGATGAACCGCTGCCAGTTGGCTCCCTGATTCGGGATCGCCATCAGACCGGTCATCACGGAATCCGCATGGAAGCTGAGCCACACATATCGAATCAGCGGCAAGGCAAACACCGCGATCAGAAAAAGCAACGATGGAATCAGCAAAATCAGCATCGGCGTCAGGAAATTCCTCCCGCTGCATCGAGAACCTGATTTGTTGAGCGTTCCGCTTGTTCCATCCCATCTCTGGGTGAGGTCATTCCCGTGAGCGTGCTGCTGAGTTTTCGCTGCAGTACATCACTCATCTGGGCATAGAGAGGAGTTTCCGGCCTTGCGCGTGCAAACGACAGAGCTGTTCCGATTGATGCAAGAGATGGATGTTCGTTCAGCAGCGTCTGATCATTGAAGATTGCTTTCCGCGTTGGTGTATATCCAAAATTGGTATACAGATAGCGTTGAGATTCCTCACTGGTGAGGAACTTGAAAGCCTCCACTGTTGATTCAGGTCGTGCCGAGCCCTTCAGCAGACTCAAGCCCCAGCTACCCAGTGTTGACGCAGGCTTCTCCCCTTTTTTGGCGACCATTGTGGTGATTCCCACCCTGTTTCTGACCGCACTGTCGTTTTTCTGCAGTTCCGCCCATGCATAGGGCCAGTTGCGCATGAAGGCAGCCTGTCCTGACTTGAAACTCTGCAAAGCTTCAGGTTCAGCGAAGTTGGTGACAGCCCGCGGGCTGATCCCCCGTTCAATCAGTTCGTCAAGCCATCGTGCCGCCGCGATACCCGGTGCTTCATCCAGTCCAACCCGACCCGTTTGCTGCGACAGCCATTCACCACCGAATCCGTCAATCATTTCCAGGTAGACACAACTGAGCCCTTCGTATTGACGTCCCTGCCAGACGTAGCCGTAGGGAATCTTGCCGCTGTTCTGAAGTTTCCTGCTGATGCTCTCCAGCTCCTCAGGAGTACGGGGAGGCTGATTCATCAGGTCTGTTCGCCAGTAGAGAAGACCGATGTCAGCAACCAGTGGCCAGCGCAACAGAGATCCCTCGTAGTGGTTCCCTTCACTTGCACCGGTCGCCAGAGCATTCAGCTCATCGTCATCGAAATAGCTGTCAAGCGGTTCGAGCCAGCCAGCTTTTGCATACTTCGGGATCCAGGTCACGTCCATCAGCAGCGCATCGAAGGGGGTATCGCCCAACAGAAGACTGCTGATCGCCAAATCTGAGATCGCCTCGGTTTCCAGAGGGCCTCTGATGACATTGAGATGGATGCGTCCCTGATGCTCTCGATTGAATGTCCTGACCAGTTCAGCTGTTGAATCAGCGAAGGGTGCGGGCATCAGGATCGAAACCTGATCCGCTTGGCGCGCGAAAACTGACAGGCCAATCAAGCCACTGGCGATGACGGTGATGATGCCCATCACCAGCCTGAATGATCGACGCCTGATCCAGAACATCGCCCTAATTCTGTGCCTCCAGTGCTCCCATCTGTTCATCGGCCCAGTCAGCGACTGTGAAGGCTTCGACCGCTGAACTCATTTTCTCCATTCTCTGAATCTGCTCTGATGCAGGCATATCAATGGCCGCATCAATGGCTGTGTCCATCTGTTTGTGTGAATAGGGATTGGTCAGAATCGCACCGTCAAGGATCACGGAGGCACCTGTGAATTCAGACAGAACCAGAACACCGGACCGACCTTTTCTGGCTGCGGCATATTCTTTGGCAACCAGATTAAGTCCATCCCGAAGTGGTGTAATCCAACAGATGTCTGCCTGTGAAAACCAGGCCACCATTTCTTCGTAGGGAATTCTGCGTGTTGAAAATCGAATGGGAACCCAGTCAATCTTGCTGAAACGGCCATTGATTCGACCTGCTGTTTCCTCGATCAGTCGCTGAGTGTCCTCATAGATCTTCATGCCTGAGGCAGCAGCAACACAGGCGAGCATCAGAACAACTTTTCCATGCAAGTCACCTCTTCTCTCAAGCAACCTCTCAAAGGCCAGTAAAAGTTCCTCATTCCCCTTGGTGTAATCGACTCTGCTTGCGGAGAGAATCAGTTTCCTCCCTTTCTTTGTGTCTTCATCAATACGTTCAGATAAATGACGAACGTGAGCGTCGTTTGTTAACGCCTGAATCACGTCTGGAGATGTTCCCACTGGAGACGAAAGAAGGCGTACTTTTCGTCCTCGATAGTTCAGCCAGGGGGTTTCTGATGGTTCCGTAAGAGCGGAGCCACATCCTAGAAATCGAAGTGGAACTGCTTGCTTTCCTCCTTTTTCAACACCGAGAAGACAGTTCGCAGCCCTTGCAAAATTCTCCGTATAGCGCGGAATATGAAATCCCACGACATCACAACTCAGCAGACTCTCAACAATCTGTTTTCGCCAGGGCAGAATTGAAAAAACATCACTGCTTGGAAAAGGGGTGTGATGAAAAAATGCAATTTTCAGATCAGTGCGTTTACTGCGGATATAGCCTGGGACGAGCCAGAGGTTGTAATCATGAATCCATACGGTTGCTCCAGGACCTGCTTCTGAACAGGCAGCCTCTGCAAACCTCTGGTTAACTTCTTCAAAAATAGACCAGTTTGTATTGTTAACATCAAAATAATTTGGAAATGTGTGAAGAATTGGCCAGAAAGACTCCTTTGAAGTTACATGGTAAAAGCTTGAAATCTGTTTCTCTTCCAGCGGTATTCTTCTTAGAATGAACGATGCCGGTTCGCTCATGCCAATCCTCTCGTCTTCGGCATTGTTCAGATCATCAACCTGCCGCCAGGCGATCCAGGTGCCATTGTCACGATCCCGAAAGAGATTCCTCAGAGTGGGAATAATCCCGTTAGGACTTTTCTGATCACGCCAGATTCTCTCCCCATTTTCATCTTTCGCTTCGTCAAATGGAGTGCGATGGTAGAGAATAATAAAATTGCTACAACCTTCGTTCAAATCCATTCAACAGAGCCCGCATGAATTGAGTTCTACACCATTGTTCAAGGCAACAGAAGTACTGTTATGCAATGGAATTACCTTGTTCCGCCAATAATGTTTTTAGCACGTCCTGAGCATGGCCGACGGGCCTGACGCCAGTCCAGGTTGCTCGCAAGACACCCTTTGGATCAATCAGAAATGTGTGACGAAGCGAGTAGGGGGCCATCCAGGATCCGTAGTCACGGCTGACCTGTCCCTCAGGATCGGAGAGCAGAGTGAAGTCGAGTCCCTCACTGCTGCAGAACGATTCATGATCATCAACACTGTCAGCACTGACAGCTGCGATGTCGCAGTCGCGTGCATTGAAATCCTTGAGTGTTTCCTGGAAGCCGTGGGCTTCGATGGTGCATCCGGATGTGAAATCCCTCGGATAGAAGTAAAGAACCAGCCATCGGCCCGACCAGTCGTTCAGGCTCCATTCTTTGGTCGGACCTCCTCCCTTGGTTCCAGGGAGCCTGAAGGATGGGGCTTCGCTTCCGATCTCCGGTAGTTTTCCACCAAGCGCTGTTGCTCTGGAAGGTTTCCAAAGCACAGCAATAGCCCCTGCGACTGTGATGCCGAGAAAATCCCGACGTTTCAGTTCAGGCTGAGGCATGTCTCTAAGAAATTTCAGACCTTGGCCAGGTCAATGCCGAGGGACTTCGCATAAGCTCCAAGCCCTTTTTTCTGGATGGTTTTGAGGGCACGGGTTGTGATCCGGAGATTCACCCAGCGATTGCCTTCCGCCCACCACAGACGACGCTGCTGCAGGTTGGCCTGCTGCAGCTTCTTGGTTCTGATATGGGAGTGACTCACTGCCATTCCGTTGTTGGCACGAGTTCCAGTGAGCTGACACACCCGGGACATGATGACGTTCCTCTGATTCCTTGGCCAAAAGCCAGAAGAGCAGATTAGCAAACTGGGCTGGTCAGGTTCCTTTGCTGACGAGCTCGGACATCAGTTTGGCGCTGCGAGACTGGAATCCTGCCAGTTCATTCGGCTCCAGTCCCCCCACACCCAGACGTGCCATGTCGTAGAGATGCAGAGACAGCTCTGATGCCAGTCGTCTGCTGGGCGACGACTGTTCCGTGCCGACGAGCACGCTGCCTGCGGACAATTTCAGGAGTCCTTCAACCAGCGGATGGCGTCGGTTGATCAACAACACGTGATGATCAGGCAGTCCTGGCAGTCGCTGATCCATCAGTGCACCCATATCGTTCATTCTTCTCATCTGTTCCGGTAGAAGAATCATGGCTGGCGGGGCCTCTTCTCCACCTTTCAGTGCCTGCACCTGAATCGTGACCTTGTCGTTGTTGATCGCTTCCTTGATCAGCGTTCGTATCGACTCACTCTGGGTTTCCCCATCCTGGTCAGTGATCTCCGGTTTTTCATCGCGAAGACTGTCATCCAGTTCCGCGTCGACCCTTTGAAATTTGAACTGCTCACTGGTCGCTTCCAGCCATGGCAGGAACTGGCTGTCAATCACCGTCTCGGCAAGAAGGACTTCCGCACCCTGACTTTTCCAGAGCGAGAGAGCACCGGCCTGAGCAACTTCATCTGTGCAGTACAGAATGCGCTTGGATTGCGGATCTGAAAGCCTGCTCTGATAAGAAGCGAGCGTTGTGTATTGCTTATTCCCTGCCTTAATCGGTTCCGAATCATCTCCGGATGCCTCTGCGGTCGTCGCAAAAAGAATCAGATCAGAGACTTGCTCAGCAAACTTCTCGTCCTCCATGGCACCAATTTTGACAAACGGAGCTAATGATTCCCATGCTTCAGCATATTTTCCGGGTTGCTCCTTCTTGAGATTTTTAAGTCGGTCTGCAATCTTCTTTGCAACAAAATTGCCGATGGATCGCACCTTGCGATCGGTTTGCAAGGCACTTCTGCTGACGTTCAAAGGAATGTCAGGTGAATCTATGACCCCCCTCAATGGAAGCAGATAGCGCGGAACAATTTCCTTGATCGAATCGCTGACGTAGACCTGATTGCAGTAAAGGCGGATGTCTCCCTTTTCCCAGTCGGCTCGTCCGACTGACTGGGGAAAGAAGAGAATGCCCTGGAGAGTGTATGGATAGTCGGTGTTCAGATGAACCCAGAGCAGAGGATCTCCCTGGAATGGATAGAGATAGTGATAGAGGTCTATATAATCTTGATCGCTCATCTCTCTGGGATTTCTTCTCCATGCAGGGTTCCGTTTGTTGACACTTTCTCCTTCAAGCTGAACATCGATGGGCATGAAATCGCAGTACTGAGTGATCAGCGTGCGTAATCTTGCAGGCTCCAGATACTCCAGTTCGTCATCCATTAAATGGAGGATTACATCAGTTCCAGCCTCGTCTCTTTCGTGACTCTCAAGCTTGAAGGCAGGTGATCCATCGCAGATCCAGCGAACTGCCTCACTGTCTGGTCGTGCTGAACGCGTGATCAGTTCAACTTCCTTGGCAACCATGAAGCTGGAATAAAAGCCGAGGCCAAAGTGGCCGATGATGGCGTCTGATTCCTGTTTGTATTTCTCCAGAAAATCCTCAGCACTGGAGAATGCCACCTGGTTGATGTATTTCTTGACTTCGTCGGCAGTCATGCCGATTCCGTTGTCGCTGATTTTGATTGTCTTGGCTTCTCTGTTCACTGTGATGCTGATCAACCCTTCGTCAGCCTCGGAGCAGTCGCCCGCCATTGCGGCCATGCGTCGTTTGCTGATCGCATCCGTGCCGTTGCTGACCAGTTCTCTCAGAAACACTTCGTGGCCTGAGTAAACGGCCTTCTTGATGATTGGAAAGATGTTTTCGGTATGGATCTGAATCTGACCCTGCTCAAGAACCGACATCAGCAAACACAAGCTTGCTGAAAATTAGTCAGGGCAAGTGCTGCTGATCAAGAGGTCGGTTGGTGTGTTTTCCGTACGCGTCACTGCGCACGTTGCTGCAGGTCGGCTGGTTTCTCAGGCACGGTCGCTCCATCAATGGGGCAGTTCTGGAAACAGACGCTGCAGCTTGTACTCGTTCAAAGTTGATCCGAAAATAATTCTTTCCAGTGCTGTTTTTCCGGTTCCAGCAGTGATGCAGGTCTTTGCTGATGATGGTGCATGCCGTCAGGCATCGATCCATTCGAGGTTGTCGCATCCCGACTGTTTCAGACGATCCTGCGCCTGTGCGTGACTCTCGCAGGCGCGATGGTCAAGCACGCTGATCTGCCCCTGCTGATGGAGAACCATCTGTCGCTGCAGAGCTGATTCCAGTGTTGTTCCGGGCCCGTAACAGATCAGCACTGCCATCTCCTCATGAGTCGTGGTGATTGCCTCCCCGGGAAGATCCCTGATGTCATCAACGCAGTAGCTGAAACCAAGGCCTGTGGCTTCATTGCCATCACCGCCGAGCCGCTGCACCAGCGAGTCGTATCTGCCTCCCCTTGCAATCACAACAGGGGCGGAAGATCCCTGGCAGACCAGTTGAAGAACGATCCCGTCATAGAGCTCGTAATGAGGCTGAAATGTGGGATCGAGCTGCAGTTGCAGGTCTGAGTCCTCCGCGAGCGGAGTCAGATGCGCGATCAGCCGCTGCAGCTGTTGCAGCACCTCCTGGTCCGGGTACTGCGTTTTCAGTGCTTCGAGAATCTCTGCGGGAGTCCCGCGCCGATCGAGCCAGCAGGACAGATTCCGATGCGCATCGCTCGCCAGACCCAGCTCCTGCAGTCCGAGGCGGTCGTACTGGCTCAGGCAGGCACGGATTCTGAGCCTCTGTCTGGATTCGAAGGGTTCCAGCAACAGGTCCATCAGGCTGGTGTGACCGATCAGCAGTCTCGGCTGATGGGTTTGGTTCAGGTTCAGAGCTTTGAGCGAGGCCAGCAGCAGACTGAACAGCTCAAGTTCCGATTCCACTCCCAGGCCACCGAAGAGTTCAACACCGCAATGCAGGATCTCCTCGATGCACTGGCCTCCTTCATCGGCGATCCTTGATTCGAAGACCGTGCCACAGCTCCAGAGTCTCAGTGGTCGCTGACGTTCCATCAGCCTTGTGCAGGCGGCTCTGGCGATTGAGGCTGTCAGTTCCGGTCTCAGTCCCAGCGGTTCATCGGCAACCAGTCGGACGATGTCGCGGCTGTCAATGGCACCACCCGCCTTGAGCGTGTCCATCCGTTCGATCCTGGGAGGGGTGACCTCCTCGTATCCCCACAGTCGGAACACCTCCGCAAGGGTTTCTCTGAGTTCCTGGTTGCGCTGTACCTGCTGAGGATTGAGATCTCTCACGCCTGAGGCGGGTTGCAGGGCCATCGCACCTGTCGCTGCTTCGATCAGGATCCCATGGCTGGGGTTTCAGCTTGCGTAGAGCTCTTCCGAGAACGGCTCCACAAGCTCCAGTTCCTGTTGAAGGGATGCATGAAGGCCCGGGCCGGTGGCCAGGATTCGACCGGATGAAACGTCGTAGTTCTCGGCTCGATAGTCGCTCACTGTCCCTCCCGCCATCACCACCAGGGCAGCTCCAGCGGTCAGGTCCCAGGGTGAAAGGCCCCTCTCCCAGTAACCATCCACGCGTCCCGCGGCCACATAGGCCAGATCAACGGCAGCGGCCCCTCCTCGACGAACACCTCTTGTCCGATGGGTCAGTCGGCAGAACTCGGCGTAGTTGTTGTCCAGCCGTTCCCTGCGGTCATAGGCGAATCCTGTGACCAGAAGGCTCTCGTCGAGCGCTGAACACTCACTCACCCGAATGCGTTGATCATTCAGGTATGCGCCAGACCCGGGACAGCACCAGAACACCTCGTGCAGAAACGGAACGGCAACGGCGCCCAGGATCGGAAGCCCTCTCCAGAGCAGACCGATGGACGTGGCGAAGAACGGGTATCCATGAGCGAAATTCGTTGTGCCATCAAGGGGGTCAACACACCAGCACAGATCCGAAACATCACCCTGGGCGCCGGATTCCTCCGCGAGAACAGGAATGTCCGGGCTGGACTCGGTGAGGCTGGCAAGCACGGCCTTCTCGGCCGCCAGATCGGCATCGGTGACCAGATCTCCGGCTCTGGCTTTCTGCTGAATGGACACAAGACGTCCGTAGTGCCGCATCAGCACCGAACCACCCAGATTCGCAGCCTCTCTGGCGACCTGGCCGAGTTGCTCAAGCCTTGAAGTTGTCAGGCGGGCATCAGCGGCGGCGGCATTGCAATCCAGATGCCCTGTTGTCATTCCTTCCAGGTTTCGAGTTCCTCGAGAGGAATATCACGAGTGATCTTGCCTCGCCCGAAGTGTCTTCCGAACTGCAGGTCATAGACCTCATCCTCATCCTGGGTTTCAGCCACGAGTGGACCAACGGCTCTTGCCACACAGAGAAGCCCATATCCCTTGGCCCTCAGTTCCTTGGACAGTCCCATGGCTTCCCTCTGATCGAGCTCGCCCTGCTGAATACGAACGGCGCAGCTCGTGCAGCACCCGTTCCGACAGGAAAACGGCAGCGGATCTCCCTGCTTCTCAAAGCTCTGCAGGATGTACTCACCCTCCGGCACCTCATGGGAAATGACCCGTCCCTTCTGCCTCCAGTGGATGGTGACCCGATGCGT
>CAYWOE010000019.1:0-14902 GCA_964459855.1 uncultured Synechococcus sp.
GGCGGTGCCGCCGCGATGGCCTGATCAGTTCCTTCATTTCAGGACGCTGTTTCGCCCCCAAGTCTGTCTGCCCAAGCCGGCCCAATGGCCGGCTTTTTGCTGATCTGCCGCTGTAGGGGAACGATGCAGGCGGCCTATACGCTGAGACATTGCCATCGATCTGAACGTTCCAAGAAGAATGAACGAGATTCCTCCTGCCGTTTATTCCATCACCATCGAGCTTGATGGCCAGCAGCATCATTTTCAGTGCCGAGAGAATCAGACGGTTCTTTCCGCAGCGGAAGAGGCCGGTGTTCCGGTGCCCAGCTCATGCAACGCCGGTGTCTGCACCACGTGCGCTGCTGTGATCCGGGAGGGAGAAGTGCATCAGCCTGATGCCATGGGGGTCAGGGAGGATTTGCGCAAGGACGGATTCGCTCTTCTCTGTGTGTCCTTCCCTCGTGCTGACGTGATGGCGGTGGCGGGTCAGGAGGACGCGCTTTATCAGGCTCAGTTCGGTCAGTACCAGAGCTGATCCAACAGTCATCTCTGGGGTTGCACAAGAGAAGCTCTCAGGCTTCCGCTGCCAACAGTTCAATGAAGCTGTAGTAATCCAGGTCACGCATCTCCGCTCCGATGCCCATGAGCGATCTCACAGCATCGCCGCTGCCGGGCTGAATCCTGTTCAGAGCCAGCGCCAGATCGGCCTCTCTGAACGCAGTGGATTTTTTGTTGTCTGCATTCTCGAATTCCCTGACAAAACTCACCACTGACGCCTTGTAACTGTGCAGTGGATTCACATTGAGAAGAATGCGTTCATGGTTGTTCTGCCAAAGATCTGTCAGTGCTTCACCCAGGGCTCGGTTGAGGATGACCTGGCTTTTGGCAACATCCTGAGCTTCCTTCATGGAACGGCGTATGACCTGATGCGGTGCAGTGTCCGTCACGGAATTCAGCTCTCTGGCGTTCTCATTCATGACAGTCCCGGTCAGGACCTCATAGACAGCGTTGACGAGGCCGTCGATGATCTGATCCCGTGTCTTTTCAGAATGTCCGTTGCGCTGAAGTGCCCAATCGATTGTGCTGAGTGGTGAAATCACATTCGATTCCGCATCAGCAAGCAGCAGGCCCTCATAGGGCTGTCCGGTGATGGCATCCTTCCCGCCCCGAAAAATCAGGGTTCCCTGTCCTGCAAGGGATGATTGTGTGTACTGGCCGTTTTGATCTGTGGTCACTGTTTCAAGTTTGTTCCAGTCCTGAATCTTTCCTTTCCGGTGAAGATGAACATGCCCGAACTGCAGAGGGCCGTTGGTCGTGGTGACAAGTTTCTCGACGAATGGAGGCGTCCAGCGCAGGGATGGATCCTTGCTGAAAACCGAAACCTCCTCGTCACCGTTGTCGCGTGATGGGGTTGGGTTGTAGAGCCTGAGGGTCACATTGAACGTGTCATCACCGCTGCTTTCAGCAGGGGTCGGCAGCCAGTACTGCCCGTTACTGTCTGAGCCTGGTGAAGTGGAGGCGAGAGTGATGGAGAGATCGTCCTGCCCGTAGTTCTCGGCGTAATCAAATTGATTGGATCCAAGCGAATACACCCCCGTCGTGGGATTGAATTTGTTGATCAGGTAAAAGCTGTTGAGATTGTTCTGGTCTGTTTTAACTAAATTGTTTTGATTGTCGTAAACAGTGATCGACCAGAACCCCGGTTGATTGATCGGTATCAGCTTTGCATCTTCAGGTGTGAACGTGATCCTGTAATCGTGTTGGGATGATAAATCCTCTTTGTCTTCTGGTCTTTTCCCAATCCCAGTGCTCGTCTGCGGGTAGGTTCCATCCGAGGCCAGGTTGGCTCCCAGCCCAACATCCGCGACTGCTGCGGCAGTGATCCAGCCTGAGTAGTCAGGTTTGTACTGGCCCAGAGTGGTATTGATGGTCCAGTAATTATCCTTGATATCTGGGTCGTTGAAGCTGCTGATCAGGTCAATCGCGCTGATGGCGTCGTTGTGCCCCTTGATGATCTTGCGCCGTTGGTTGTCTGGGAACGAATAGTGATTGCCATTGCTCTGGGCCGTCAGTCCGATCGAATAAGTGCCGGACCCGAGAGCATTGAAGAGGTTCTGCTGATTGTAAAGAGTCCCTGTTGGCTTCAGCTCACCGTTGATGTTGGTTCCGGAGTAGAAAACAAGTGGTAATCCCTCGTAGCTGTTGTTGTAAACTGCATTCGAGAGTTGTGTGAAAAACTGTTGTGCCGTTTTTGCCTTTTGTTGAACCTCGGATGTTGAATAATCATGGATTGGAATTCCTGTGTAGACGGTGTTCGCTTGGAATTCCTGGTTCAATCTGCTGATCTTGTTGATTGCCAGCGGCTGAGGCTGGTTCTTCATCAAATCCTGATAAGGAGTTGGCTTGCTGTCATTTTTGCTGGGATCTTTCAGGTACGGGTCGACATTGATGCGTCCCAGCACCCAGGCCTGCGGACTGGCGAGGGCGATGGCGTCTGGATCTATGGCCAGTGCATGATTAATCACATCGTTGGAGGCGCCAGCCCAGTAGAAGGTCCTTTCTGTGATGCAGTGACTGTTGCTCTTGCACTGATTTTCATCTGCTGACCCACCGCTGAATTGGACATTGGTGTATGGATCAATAACTTGAATGCCCGTAAAAATTCCTTCTTGTGCATGCGGAGTTGGATATCTAATTGCAACAACTTTGTTGGAAAGATCCAGAAAGGCATTGGAGTATAAAACTTCTGTGTTTGGGGAGACTATTGTTTTCTTGTCGTCGATTTTTGGAGCATTAAAAAATTCGTTGGGTGGTTTTACATCAAGCCCTCTTCCAGTTGTTAATTCTCCCTGCTTCTCCCAGAACTGTTGAATCGGCAGTCCCCAGGCAGTTGCGATCACAGCTCCAATATAGCTATCCGTGATCGCCGGATCGCTGAGGCTGATGAGTGGATTTTTGTCGTTGTTTGATAAACTTTGCTCTGCTTGTTTGTACAGTAGTTTGTAGAAACTTAAAATATTACTTGGTGAATTTTCAGCAATTGCTCCTGACAGTGAGCTTGGGCTGGAGCTTGAGAACATGTCAGCGAGTGGTTACTTGTTTCTGTTGTAGTCAATGTTTTCGTGCGTGAGGTGCATCGTGATGTCACTCGCTTACAAGCGTCCCTTGCATCGATCCGCGAGGATCAGAGCGGTGACACCTGATTTTTTCGACCCTTGCTTGTTGGTCATGAAGCTCACTTTCAGAAGGTTGTCGCTGACCAGTCCTGAGTCGTTCGCCATCAACAACCTGCGTTCCTGGGTGCTGGAGCAGCTTCATCATGAGGGTGAGCCGCTGCGCTGGGCCATCACCTCCATCCATCGCTGCTCTGAAACGGCCCTTGTTGAGATTGAGGTCGAAGCAGTGCTCGTCAACCCATGACGGTCTTCGCTGCGCCGTTGCCCACGCTGATGCTTGTGCCAACAGGCATCGGCTGCGAGGTGGGTGGGTTCGCCGGTGATGCTCTGCCGAGTGCCCGTCTGCTGGCAGCAGCCAGCGGCTGCCTGATCACTCACCCCAACGTGATCAACGGAGCTTCTCTCTACTGGCGTGATCCACGTATTCACTATGTCGAGGGTTACGGCCTCGATCGCTTCGCTTCAGCTGTCTGGGGTCTGCGGCCCGTGCGCAGTCAGCGCATCGGCCTGTTGCTGGATGCCGGGATCGAATCGGATCTGCTGCTGCGGCATCGTCAGGTCGCGGAAGGCTGCAGAGCCACCCTCGGGCTTGACATCAGCACCGTGGTGACCACCGACGCACCCCTCGGGGTGCATCTTTCCGCGGGCGACAGCGGTACAAGCTGGGGGACGCTGGATCGACCGGATGCTCTGCTGAGAGCGGGTGAGCGCCTCAAGTCGGCAGGAGCCACCGCCATCGCCGTGGTGGCTCGCTTCCCCGATGACCAGGAGAGTGAGGCTCTGGCGGCCTATCGCCATGGTCGTGGAGTGGATGCTCTCGCCGGTGCTGAGGCGGTGATCAGTCATCTGCTTGTGAGGCATCTGCGGATCCCATGCGCCCATGCGCCAGCGCTGGAGGCCCTCCCGCCTGACACCGAGCTTGATCCCCGTGCTGCCGGTGAAGAGCTTGGCTACACCTTTCTCGCCTGCGTGCTGGTGGGTCTGAGCAGGGCGCCTGATCTGCTGGATCTGTCCTCAGGCTGTTCAATTGCAGGCACAGATCTCCTCGCCGATCAGCTGGGTGCCGTTGTGGTGCCGGATGGTGCGCTGGGCGGTGAGGCTGTGCTTGCCAGCCTGGAGCGAGGCGTTCCTGTGATCGCGGTCAACAATCCAGGTTTGCTGTCTGTGGATGCGGAGGCCCTGGGTGTTGGGAATCGGATCCTGGAAGCGGGTTCCTATGCCGAAGCCGCGGGCCTGGTGACCGCCCTGCGCGAGGGGATCGCCACCGCTTCTCTCGCACGACCTCTGTCTGCCATGCAGGAGCTGAACTGATGGCTCTGGGCTTTGCGACTTCCAGAGATCGTTCGTGTCCATGCGGAAGCGGAGATGCACTGCGTCAGTGCTGTGGTCCGCTTCACCGAGGCAGGTTGAAGGCTGAGACAGCGGAGCAACTGATGCGATCCCGCTACTCGGCTTACGTTCTCTCGGAGGTGGATTATCTGATCGCAACCCAATCTGACGCCACCGGTGCACCTGCAGAGCGACGGCGCGAGCTGCACGCCAGCTGCCGGCAGACCCGATGGCATGGGCTCAAGGTGCTGGCCTCCGAGGCCGGTCTTGCCGATGATCTTGAGGGCAGCGTGCGTTTCGAGGCCGTGTTCAGTGCCGGAGGGAAACGTCGTGTGCTGAAGGAACACTCGCTGTTCCGCAGACGTGATGGTGCAGTGAACGGTGAGTGGCTCTACATCAGGGCACTGGACTGAACGGTCAGCGCAGGCAGGCCATCGGGTGCCGTGGTGGAACTCCCAGAGCCTTGGCGACTCCTGGATGGCAGACCGCTCCCTTGACGGTGTTCAGACCGGAGAGCAGCTCCGGTCGCTCGGTGACGGCCTCCTCGAGCCCACGGCCTGCGATTCCGAGGATGTAGGGCAGGGTCACGCTCACCAGGGCTTCGGTGGAGGTGAAGGGCACGGCTCCGGGCATGTTGCCGACGGCGTAGTGCTGCACGCCATGGATGAACACCGTTGGATCGGTGTGCGTGGTTTCACGGCTCGTGGCCACACACCCGCCCTGGTCCACAGCAACGTCGACGATCGCTGATCCCGGCGTCATCTGCTTGACCATTTCCTCATCCACCAGGGTTGGTGCCCGACCACCGGGTGTCAGCACGGCTCCGATCAGCAGATCCGCTGTGGGGACCAGACGCTCCAGCAGTCCACGGCTGCTGACCATGCTCATCAGTCGCCCACGGCGGTCGGCTTCAAGGCTGCGCAACCTCTCCGGGGAGCGATCCAGCAGCAAGACCTCGGCATCCATGGCGGCAGCCAGCCGGGCGGCATTCCATCCCACCGTGCCGGCGCCCAGCACCACAACCCGAGCCGGGCGCACGCCGGTGCAGCCACCGATCAAGACACCACGTCCGCCGTTGGGGCGTTCGAGAAGCCGTGCTCCCACCTGCGCTGCGAGTCGTCCGGCGATTTCACTCATCGGCGCCAGCAGCGGCAGGCTTCCGTTCTCCAGTTGCACCGTCTCATAGGCAACCCCTGTCGTGCCTGCATCCAGCAGCGCCTCTCCCACCTGGCTGTAGGCAGCCAGATGCAGGTAGGTGAACAACACCATGTCGTCACGCAGAAGACCGAATTCCTGCGGCTGTGGCTCCTTCACCTTCACCACGAGGTGCGCCCCCCAGGCCTCCTCACGACTCACGAGGCGGGCCCCTGCAGCTGCGAAGGCATCGTCACTGATGCCTGCTCCTGCCCCTGCGCCGTTCTGGATGCGCACCTCAAGGCCCTGGGTCACCAGTTCGCGGACCGCATCCGGGGTGAGCGCCACACGCTGTTCATCGGCCTTGATCTCGGTGGGAACCCCGATGCTGGCCATCGGGGCCGTCAGAACGGAATGGGCCATGGAGGACGCCGTCGTCTTCTCAATGTGGCTCAGACAGCGGCGATCGGCAGCCGCCAGCCACTGCCGAACGCCTGCGAACTCACCTTCAGCAACGGCGGTGCCTGTCTGCGTTTGAACTCAGCTCTTCGGAACAGGCGCTCGATCCGTTGCACTTCTGCAGGGTCATGACCTGCCGCCTCCAGCTGCGGCCCGCTGAGGCGGTGTTCGATCATGTCGATCAGCAGGGGATCGAGGCGGCCATAGTCCGGGAGTGAGTCACTGTCTCTCTGATCCGGACGCAGTTCGGCGCTGGGAGGTTTCTCCAGGATCGCTGTTCCGATCAGCTCCCCACGCTCCGGCAGAGCCAGCTCTGTGCGGCAGTCGCCTGACTGTTCGCTGTCAAGCCAGCGGCACAGTGAAAACACGGTCGACTTGTAGAGATCGCCGATCACGGCCAGACCGCCGTTCATATCGCCGTAAAGGGTGCAGTAGCCCACGGCGAGCTCCGATTTGTTGCCGGTGGTCAGCAGCAGCTGTCCCTGCTGGTTGGCCATGGCCATCAGCAGGGTTCCGCGGATGCGCGACTGCAGATTCTCCGCCGTCACCCCTGATGGGGCACTTCTCAGTGCGGGGGTCAACGCCGCCTGGAAACCGTCCATCAGGCTTTCGATCGGAACAATGCTGTGGGTGATTCCAAGTCGATCGGCAAGCTGAAGAGCATCACTGATCGAGCCTTGCGAACTCCATGGCGAGGGCATCAGCAGGGTCTGCACCTGATCGGACCCAAGCGCCGCGGCAGCGATCACAGCCACCAGCGCTGAGTCGATGCCACCGCTCAGGCCGAGCAGGCCTCTCTGAAAACCACATTTGCCGGCATAGTCCTTCAGCCCGGTGACCAGGGTCCGGAACAGCGCTTCCATCTCGTGCCTTTCAGGATGAATCTGCGCTGTGGCTGAAAGGGCCTTCCCTTGCGCGGGGGCCCTGTCCTCGGCATTCCAGACCTGGGTCGCTTCACGGCACTCCGGAAGCTGAAGAAGTGGTGTGCCCCCGGTGTCACCCATCACGAAGCTGGCGCCGTCGAACACCAGCTCGTCATTGCCTCCGACCTGATTCACGTAGACCACAGGGCAGCCAAGCCTTTGAGCCGCTCTCGCCGCCAGCTTTCGACGCAGGCCCGCCTTGTGACGTCCGAACGGGGAGGCTGAGCAGTTGATGAGCGCATCGACCCCGGCTGGAATCAGATCGGCCACGGGGTCAGGCCCCACAAGGCGACGGCCGTGCAGCTCTTCATCCACCCAGAGGTCTTCGCAGATCGTGATGCCAAGTCGCCACTGGCGGCCTTCACTGCTCAGAGTGATCTGTCCGGTTTCCTGGCTTGGCCTGAAGTAACGCGTCTCGTCGAATACGTCGTAACTGGGCAGCAGCTGCTTGCGAGCCACCACGCGACAGGTCTTGGAGCTGACGAGGGCGACGGCATTGAATAACGAGGGGTGAAGACCATCGTCGGCGGCATCCGCCATTCCCACCAGCAGAGCGATGCCCGAGCGTCGGGCTGTCAGGCCGCTGCGCAGGTTGTCCAGAGCCTGCTTCTGCCTCTGCAGATGTGTGGGGCTGAACAACAGATCTCGGGGTGGGTAACCCCAGAGCGACAGTTCAGGAGTCACCAGCAGCTCCGGTTCGCTGCCGGTGGTCTGGATCAGGCCGTCGAGCGCCTGCAGGATCCGGGTGGCATTGCCCAGCAGGTCGCCCACAACAGGATTGATCTGGGCCAGGGCAACACGCATCGGCACTCAGGAATTGGTGGCGTTGAATCCATAGAGATTGTGCTTCAGCAGAAGCGGCAGCAGGCATTCGGGCACCTGCTGGTGTTCCTGCCTTCGTCTCACCTGCGAACTGGCTGTGCCGGGAATGCTCAGGGGAAGCATCCGCGGTGAGGCTCCGATGCGGCGAAGGGTCTGCAGGTCTTCCTGCTCAAGCGGCCATCCCTCACGGGACACAATCACCAGATCGCACTGCCTCAACAGCTGTTGAGCGTCTTTCCATGTGGGAATCTGAGGGGCGAGATCGCTTCCCACCACAAAACACAGTCGGCGGCCTGGCCAGCGTTCAGCGGCTCGTTGCAGCGTGGCGACGGCAAAGGGGCTGCTGAGATCCTGGGCCAGCTGCAGTCGCGGGTCAGCGATCGATTCGACAAGGGTTCTCAGCAACTGACAACGCTGGTCAAGATCCGCCCCATGGCGTTTCGTCGGATTGTCACTGGCCCATGTGGCGACCTGGCCGAAGTGCAGAAGCAGTCCCTCCAGCAGCGCCTGATGGCCCAAGGTCGGGGGATCGGCACTGGTCCCGAGCAGAGCGATTTCAGAGACGGTCGCGTCCGCCATCGTCAGGGCAACAGTGATGGCAAGGGTGGCCGGGGCTGAGGCTGTGGCCACTCCTGCATCAACTCGACGATGCCGTGATTCGAGCGTGCCAGCCGGCGCATCAGAGTTGCAGGCACGGGCTGGAGCCGGCGCCCCCTCCAGCGTTCCTCCAACAGCCAGCGTGCCGTCATCCGTCCGGTGCGCCGTGTTGTGTGCACTGCCAGTGCCGCCTGAGCCAGGGCCACCGGTGCCGCAGGGGCCAGTGTGAGACCAGCACTGAAGGGTGCGGCCAGCAGCAACAGCTGCCGCAACGAACCCAGGGTCACCTGGAGTCCAAGCTGCGCTCCTCCCAGCAGGGCGTTCTGACCGCTCAGCTGGCGGATCAGTTTCCGCGCCGCCGGCCCTCCCAGAGGAAGCTCATACAGAGAGCAGAGCTGCCGCACCAGGGCGGCATCGCAGGCCAATCCTCCGGCGAGATCCAGCAGCATCAATGGGTTGGCCGCCACTCCGGTGGCCTTGAGTGCGGCGTAGCGGCCGATCAGACTCTGGGCCTCCCTCCGACGCCGCTGCAGGCGCCCGGTCTCCAGCTGCTGCTGGATCGCGGTGGCCTGCCTGAGGCTGTTGAGCAGCAGAAGGCTGTGACCGCGCCGCTCCAGCAGACGGCAGAGGCCGATCTCCAGTTCCCCCACATCGGCAGGTTGCTCGCGACTGCGGATCCTGCCGTCATTCAGCTGAACCGCACTGCGCGGTGCCGCTGACACGGCAAGTGGAGGCGGCAATCCCGCGGGAAGTCGGCTGCGGATGCTGCGCAGCAGATCCGGCAGCTGATCCTCAGGCCAGCAGTCGCAGCGGTTGAGAACCGTCAGCACCGGTTTGCCCATCGCCTGAAGGGTCTCCAGGGCCTGGAGTTCAACGCGCGTGATGTCTGCATCCAGCACAAGAAGCACCAGATCGGCATTCAGGGCCACCCGGGCCGCCAGTTTCTCCCGAGCCGGAGCATCCACCTCGTCAATCCCGGGGGTATCGACCAGTTCGACCTTCTGCAGTCCAGGCACAGGTCTCGGCCAGGTCACGGCCTGCTGCCGACGCGTGCAGCCGTGCGCCACATCCGTCTCCATCAGCTTCCGTCCCAGCAGGGCGTTCACCAGGCTGGACTTGCCGACGCCCACCCTGCCGAACACGGAGATGCGCAGGGTTCCCGTCTCCAGGCGCTCAAGCTGGCGATCCAGAACCTTCAGCGATCCGGCCAGCAGCCCCTGTTCCCGACGATTCAAGTCCAGCCGTTCCCTCCAGTTCCTCAGCAGATCCCTGCAGTGCTCCTCCATGGCATTCATGGCGCCGCCTCGCTCGGTGCCTTTCTCCACCAGCCGGCCAGCACCGCAAGCACGGCTTCCGGACCGATCACGCCAACGAAGCCACCGAATTCATCCACCACCACGCGCACGCCGCTGTTGTCGCGGCGGAATGCGGTGAGCAATCGATCGGCGCGGATCATCTCCGGAACGAACTCGGCAGGCTCGCTCAAATCAGCTGGGGTCAGATGTCCCTTGTTACGGACCAGGGCGCTCAGCAGGCGGTCCCGGTTTGCAACACCGAGAACCTTGTCGACTGCATCACCCAAAACGACCCACCACTGCGCTTCGTTCTCCAGCAGGGCGACACGCAGCTTCTCGAGGTTGGAGGCTCCGTCGAGCGTTGGAGCGGCCACCCTCGGCGTCATCAGATCACGAGCAGTGAGGTCATTCAGCAGAAAAACCTTGGAGATCATGTCGGCCTCGTCGGCCTCGATCTGTCCTTTCTGTGAGCCCAGTTTTGCCAGCAGGCGAATCTCCTCCTCATCCGTGCTGATCTCGCTTTCTTCCGTGATCGCGGGAAGCAGTCGCTCCAGCAGCAGCACAAGCGGCCGCATCATCACGCCCAGCCAGTGCAGAACCGGAGCACTTGCCAGGGAGACCGGCAATGCCAGGCGGCTGCCGATCGCCTTGGGCAGAATTTCCCCGAGCAGGATCACCAGAACGGTGAGGCTGACTGAGAACAGAGCCAGCGCTCCATTGCCAGCGTCCATCTTCTCGGTGAACACCCACGAGGCATAGCCACCGAGCATCAGGCTTCCGAAAATGTTGAAACCGTTGTTGGTGATCGCCAGCACCGAGAGGGTTCGGCCCAGGCGCAGCCGCAGCTGAGCCAACCTGCGGGCGCCGGGAACCGGCCGCGGCCTGGCAGCGAGTTCATGAACCCTCACCGGGTTCACCGTGAGCAGAGCAGCTTCCACCCCAGAGCAGAGGGCGGATCCGGTCAGCACCACCACCACCAGCAGGAGAAGGATCAGCAGGTCGGAGGTCATGCGCGGGCGCTTTGACTGCCATCCTGACGTTTCTCCGGTGCCCTGTCTCTGCCGTGGCTGATCTTGCCCCTGTTTTTGATGCCCAGCTTCTCGCGGACCGCCGCGAGCGTTTCATGGCTGAGCTGGGTGGAGTCGCGGCGGTGATCCCTGCCGCGACTCTGGTCACACATCATGCGGACACGGAGTGGCCGTTTCGCCAGAACAGCGATTTCTGGTACCTGACCGGGTTTGATGAGCCCGACGCAGTGGCTCTGTTCCTTCCCCATCGTGAGGAGGGAGAGCGCTTCGTGCTCTTCGTGAATCCGCGCGAACCCGCCGCCGAGGTCTGGACAGGCAGGCGCTGGGGCTGTGAGGGAGCGGTTGAGCACTTCGGTGCGGACGTCGCCCATCCGCGTGTGGAGCTTGATGCGCTGCTGGCGCGGTATCTGGATGGTGCTGACGGCATTGCTTTCCGTGTCGGCAGTCATCCCTCGATCGAACCACTGGTGCTGAGCTGCTGGGGGGCGCAGCTGGATCGGGTCTCACGCACCGGCAGTGCCGCGCAGGCACTGGTGGCGCCCTGCCCGCTTCTGCATCGGATGCGGTTGCGCAAGCAACCGGCTGAACTGGAACGGCTCCGTGAGGCGGGCAGGATCTCAGCCTCCGCCCATGAGCTGGCCAGGGCTGCAGTGCGTCCCGGTATGACCGAGCGGCAGATTCAGGCTCTGATCGAACAGCATTTCCTCGAGCTCGGAGCCCGAGGAGCCGCCTACGGCTCGATCGTTGCCGGCGGCGACAATGCCTGCGTGCTGCATTACATCGACAACAGTGCGGTCCTCCAGGACGGGGATCTGCTGCTCATTGATGCCGGCTGCTCCCTTTGCGATTACTACAACGGCGACATCACACGGACATTCCCGGTGAGCGGCCGTTTCAGCGGAGAGCAGCGGGAGCTCTACTCCCTGGTCCTGGCGGCGCAGGAAGCGGCGATCGCCAGGGTCAAACCCGGTCATACCGCCGAGGACGTGCATGACGCGGCTGTCCATGTTCTGGTGGAGGGCCTTGTGGATCTGGGACTGCTTGCGGGAGAGGTCGACGGCCTGATCGAGCAGGGAAGCTACCGGCATCTCTACATGCATCGAACCGGCCACTGGCTGGGGCTGGATGTTCATGACGTTGGCGCCTATCGGCTCGGCGAGCATCACGTGCAGCTGGAACCCGGCATCGTTCTGACGGTGGAGCCTGGTCTCTACATCAGTGATCGTCTTGCAGTTCCGGAGGGACAGCCTGCGATTGATGACCGTTGGAAGGGGATCGGCATCCGCATCGAGGACGATGTCGCAGTCATGGACCGTGCTGAATTCGCCTGCGGCCATGAGGTGCTCACGTCTGGAGCCCTCAAGTCCGTTGCCGACATGGAGCGATGAGAGGACCGCTTTCTCAGCGAACGGAACCCGAGTCGTTCTGGATTTCCTGCTCTCCGCTGTGCATTGTCCACTGAACGGCCTCCACGGTGCTGGAGAGGATCAGGTCCGCACCGGCGGATCTCAGCTGTTGCTCATAGGCGTTTCGCTCATCGCTGCCGGGGAGAAGATGCGGAGGCGACACCGCCAGACTGATCCAGCTCCTGTCAGGGCGCAGGCCTCTGGCCTTGAGAACGGTCTGCACGTCGGCAACCGTGTCGCCCAGATAGGCAACGACGCCTCCGCTTGCCGATGGCAGCAGGCTGTCGCTGAGTTGCACAAGACCTGTGGGGTCTGGCTTGTCAGGGGCGTCACCCATGGCGATCAAAGGCGGATTCAGCAGTCCCAGTCGCGTCTCCAGCACAAAACGTGCTGATGGAGGTTCTGCGCCACTCACGAATCCCCACTGCCAGCCGTTGCGAACCAGCGCGGCGAAGAACTCCTGCTTCACCAGCAAGGGCTCATCTCCGATGTAGCCGGTCCAGCCCCGTGGATCGCCATCGGGATCGCCACCGAAATAGAAACCACTGAAGACATCAATGAGCTCCTCCCTGGCCGGCAGGGACGTTCCCTTTCGGCGCAGAAGCTCAAGGCTTGCGTCCCAGTCGTTGTTCCAGCGTCCCTCTCCCTTGAGAGCGTCGATGCACGATGGTGCGGGGTGCCAGCCGCTGTAGTGCTCCACCGTTGCCTGGAGAGCCCTCCGATAACTGCCGGACACATCCCGGATGACTCCGTCGATGTCGAAGAGCAGAAGCTGGCTGCTGGGTGGTTGCCTTTCCAGGTCGATGGGTTTTGGCGGCTGGTAGGTTAGTTCTTTGTCCTTGATTCTTGAGCGCTGACACCATGACGGTTTCCGAAGGCGCTGCCGTCGACCAAGAGGTCGCCACCGAGGCAGCAGCAGCTGACCAGGCTCCTCAGAGCACAGAAGCCGATCAGCAGCAGGAGCCGAAGGAAGGTCGTCCGGTGATGCGCGGCGGCAGTGCGGCACTGGCGTCAGCCACCATCGATGCCGATGGTGTTCCCTCCGGCTACACGCCGAAGGCTGACGAGGGACGCTTTCTGCTGAAGATCCTCTGGTTGCCCGACAACGTGGCTCTGGCCGTCGACCAGATCGTTGGTGGCGGCCCCAGCCCCTTGACCGCTTACTTTTTCTGGCCGCGTGAGGATGCCTGGGAAACTCTCAAGAGTGAGCTTGAAGGTAAATCCTGGATCACCGAAAATGAACGTGTTGAGGTGCTGAACAAAGCCACTGAAGTCATTAACTACTGGCAGGAAGAGGGCAAAGGCAAGAGTCTGGATGATGCGAAGCTCAAGTTCCCTGACGTGACCTTCTGCGGAACCGCATGAGTCGGGTCAAACTTTTCAATGTTTTCAAGCAGGCGATCAATTGCCTGCTTTTTTATGGCCAAATAAAAAACAGGTTCAATACCTTGTTCTCTGCTGTTCAGAGATTGATTCGCCCGGCAGCGCCCAATCGCGTTCTCTTCATTCTGTGGACTTGAGAATTTCTGCTCGGCTCTTTCTGACGTGGTTCTTGTCACTCAAGGAGTGTGAATCTGCTCAGGCAGACAGCTGAGCGACCGTGAAGCGGATGTGTTGTTTGTCCGGCAGATGATCTTGTCTGCACCGAGTCAGGTGCATCAAAAGCTGAGCATGTGATCAGACAATTCATCAGCCAAAACACTTGACTATCGATTGGTGATTTTAATCACCAATGCCAGGGATTTTGCATGCCAACGCTTCGCAATACTCCTTTACACTCTCCGGAAATCATTTTTCTGGATTGATTTCTCTCGCTTCTTTGCTCACTCTGGGACTTTCGTCGGCGACTTTTGCGGCTGCACCGGGTGTAGAGACTTTTTTTGGCCACAATGATGTTCAGCCTCAGGGTGTTGAGGTGTTCAATCTCGGCGAGGGACGCGGTCAGCGGTTTTTTCAGACTCCATGGCGACTGTCTGAAAGACGCGCGACGGTGAATCTTTTCGAGAGGTATTGTCTGCAGGATTCGTCCATTCTTGAGATTGATTCCGGATCGGCGCCTGTCAAGGCATCATCTCTGGGGAGAATCAAGGCATCGCCGGATTCCCTGACTCAGATCTGCACATTCAGCTCCTTTGTGGACTACCTGAATGAGCTGGCATCCAAGAGTTTCTTGATGCCGACCTCAGGTGTTTTCACTTCCGGTTTTGGCCCGCGTTGGTCACGCCATCATTCCGGCATTGATATCGCCAATCACGTTGGAACGGCTATTCAGGCGTCGCGGCGTGGGAAGGTGGTTTTCGCTGATTTTCTCGGTGCTTATGGATTGATGGTTGAAATTCAACACCCTGATGGATACAGGACGCGTTATGCGCACTGCAATGAGATTCTTGTTCGCGTTGGTGACACTGTCGCTCAGGGTGATCTGATTGCCAGGATGGGTAATACAGGTCGCAGCACCGGTCCCCACCTGCATTTCGAGGTCAGATCTCCTCAGAATATTGCTGTGGATCCAGCCTCATTTCTTGGAGGCATGACGATACGGCAACAGGTCTGAATCACTGAGCGATATCTGATCGTCAGGAGTTCCTCCTGCCGGATGGTTTCTCACCATCCAGTTCATCAATCAGCTCTGATTAATCGCTGCCTGGGCCCGGGCTCTTGCGCGGTTGAGACTCTGTTGAGCCTTCACTTTTTCGGGCGAGGCTGGCTGGCCTTCCAATTTGCTGACGGCGCTGCGTGCAGCCTGAAGCTCGC
>CAYWOE010000020.1:0-14594 GCA_964459855.1 uncultured Synechococcus sp.
GGCGCTGCATCACAAAAGCTGAACGCGATGCACTGCGATCCAGTGTCACCAGAAAGGTGTCGTTGACATTCCCGGACCCCAGCTGGCTGATCGCCGCGATCTGTTCCGGTGGGTGAAACAGCCCGGCGATGGTCTCCAGGATCGGGTTGGAGCTGGAGAAAGCGGCTGACACGTCGAATCGCATGGGTCTCAATACGAAACATGCCGTCTTCTTTGCCTTCTGCCAGCTGTGAGTGTGCGGAAAATCAGCCGGGAAGACGGCAGCATGGTGTGCGTTATCCGATCGGCACGGGTGCCACGAATCCTTCACACCGCTGACTGGCAGATCGGCAAGCCCTATCGCTGGGTCGAGGATCCCCAGAAGCAGGCCCGTTTACAGCAGGAGCGGGTGGATGCGGTTCTGAGGATCGCCGAGGTCTGCAGAGAGGAAGAGGTTGACGCTGTGCTCGTGGCAGGAGATCTGTTCGACTCGAGCACCGTGGCCGCTTCCATGGTCATGGAGGTTTTGGAGGCGGTCGGATCGATCTCTGTGCCGGTGGTCGTGATCCCTGGAAACCACGATCACGGGGGCGCCGGTGGCATCTGGAGGCGTGAGGATCTCGGGCGTGAGCTGCAGGAGCGTGCTGGCAATCTTCGTCTGCTGCTCAAGCCGGAACCGGTGGTGCTGGCAGGACTCACGCTGCTGCCCTGCCCACTGCTGCGGCAGCGTGACAGCCAGAGTCCATCCCTCTGGCTTGAACGGCTCAACTGGACGGAGCTCGACCCCCTGCTTCCGCGGGTGGTTCTTGCCCATGGCTCGGTGCAGGGATTCGGTTCAGAAGGCCAGGTGAATCAGCTTTGCCTTGATCGCCTGTCCGCTGAACAGATCGATTACGTCGCCCTCGGTGACTGGCATGCGCTGCTGCAGGTTGACCGCAGAAGCTGGTACTGCGGCACGCCGGAACCTGACCGCTTCCCGACGGGGAGCGAAGACCTGAGGTCGCAGGTTCTGGTGGTTGATCTTGAACGAAGCCAACCGCCGAAGGTCATGCCCCGCCCGACCGGCCGTCTTCGCTGGCATCGCATCACCATGACGCTCAACGGCGATGTCGACCTTGTCCGGCTGGAGCAACAGATCGCTGAGTGTGTCGGACGGCGTGCGGGGCGTGATCTGCTGCGTCTTGAGCTCAACGGAGAACTGGGTCTTGAAGGGCATCTGCAACTTCAGAACCGTCTCTCGGTGCTGAGGGAACAGCTGCTTCATTTGCGGCTGCGCGGCAGTCTTCGACGCCAGCCGACCGCAGAGGAGAGGGATCGGCTTCTGCTGCGCATGGACAGTCCTCTGGTCAGCAGCATTGCCGCAGGCCTGCAGGAGGAGCTCCAGAACAGTGCTGATCCTCTGACTGAGCAGGCTCTGATCGAGTTGCATCGTCTCTGCACCTCCGAGACGCACGCCACGGAACCATGCGCCTGATCCGCTGTCGACTGGAAAGCGTTCGGCGGCACCGTGCTCTGGAGGTTTGTTTCTCTCCGGGCCTGACTCTGATCGGTGGTGCCAATGAATCAGGGAAAAGCTCTCTCGTGGAGGCGATGCATCGAACCCTGTTCGTCCGTGCAGCTGCAACGGGAAGCGCGATTCGCGATCTGCGTTCCGCCACCCATGCCGGGCATCCTCAGGTGGAAATCGATTTCGATGCGGCTGGACACCGCTGGTCATTGCTGAAATGCTTCAGCGGTTCCGGAGGCACCAGTCGTCTCAGTCGTGCCGGACAGGAGGCTCTGCTCGGAGGCGAAGCCGAGGATCAGCTGGCGATGCTGCTGGGAGTGGATGACATCATCGGCAGCCGCCAGGTCAAACGGGTTCTACCCACCCGCTGGGCGCACCTCTGGGTGATGCAGGGTCTGGCCGGTCGCAACCTGTTCGATCTGAGCGCTGAGCACTATGACCTCCCGGGGCTGATCACTGCGCTCGAAGGGCAGGCTGAGCATTCGCTCCAGTCGCCGTTCGACCAGCTGATCTACAACCGGCTTGAAGAACTGGTTGCTTCAAGTCTCACCAGTCGGGGGGTGAAACAGAACAGTGAACTCTGGAAACGACGCCAGGAGCTTCAGCGGGCCACTGATCGGGAATCAGACGCTCGTGAGCAGCTGCTCAGCTACGAGACAGCCTGCAGCGAACTGGACGAGAATGAGCAATCACTCGATGCCTTGGATCGTCTGGCTCCCGAGGTTCAAAGGCTGCGCCGCAAGCTTCTGTCTCTGAAGGATCTTCAGCAGCAGCTTGCTCCACTGCGTCTTCAGCAGAACCAACGGCAACAACAACTCATCACGCTGAAGCGTCTTCACAAGGAGATCCAGGAATCTGAAACGGCGATGACCGCACAACGCCGTGAGCTCGCTGTGATGAAGGAATCGACTGAAACCAGTTCCAGCAATCTGATCGCTCAGCGACAGGCGTTTGAACTGCTTGACAGCAAGCGTCAGTCGCTTGAAGAGCGTGGATATGCCCTGCGTCGCCGTCAGGACCAGGAACGCCTTCATCAGCGGATCCTGGAGGTTCGTCGTCTGCAGGGACAGTGCGCCGAGCTTGAGCAACAGCAGACTTCCCTGAACGCCCAGCTGAATGCTCTGCAGGGCTGTGATTCCCAGGCTTTGGACGCACTCCAGATCCGTCAGAGACATCTACGCGAACTGGACATTCGCCTTCAGAGCATGGCCTCACGAATTGAGTTGCAGTCCTCCAATCAGTCCGTGCTTCTGGATGGGGAACAACTCAATGTGGGAGACGTTGTCCAACGAACCGGTGCTTTCCGCCTGGCGGTTGGTGAAGGGGTGACTCTGCTGGTGACACCGGGTGAGGGGACGGGACTTTCAGCCTTGCTGGCTGACAGGAAACGTACGCGGTCTGAGTTGGATGAAAACCTCAAACACTGGGGGGTCAGCAGCCTGGAAGCCGCTGAAGAGCTCTTCCAGAGGCGCAAGGATCTTCTCCAGCAGCTCGCTGTTCTCGACGCTCGGCTCCGACAGCTCAAGGAGCAACGCCGCGATGGACAGGATGACGATCTTGCCAAGCTGGAAGAGCAGCTGGCTGAGAATCAGCAACAGCCGTTGGATCCGCAGATTGCAGCGGTGAAGGATCTGCTGCCGGCTTTGACCGATTGCCGGACGGAGTACAAGTCCGTTCAGGATCAGCTTCGTTGTGCACGATCCAGCTTCGAGCGTGCTGATCGTGAACTGACGACGCAGACACGGAAGCTTCAGGAACTGCAAATTCAGCTGGAGCGCCACGAGGCCCGCCACGTTCAGCAACGCGAACAGAAGCGTGAAATCGAGCAAGGGCATGGTTCGGCAGCGACCATCGAAGCTGATCTCAATGAGCTGTCTCGTCAATGTGAGTTGTTGCAGCGACAACTGCTCGTTCTGGTAGCTGATTGCGGTCCTGAGGCAGGTGCGGATGTAGAGCGATCTCTGGCCGACCTTGATGAGCGTGAGCAGCTGTTCAATCGTCAGCGCAATGATCTCAACCGTGCAAGGGGTTCATTGCTGGAGCGCTGTGAGCGCCTCGGCAGCCGCGAACTGCATGCTGAGCTTGAGGAGGCTGCTGCTCATCTTGAGGTTGCTCAACAGGCGGAAGAGCAGGAGTCCAGGCTTGTCGAGTCACGCGCTCTGTTGCTCAGACGATTCCAGGAAGCTCGCGCTGATTTATCAAGACGCTATTCATCACCACTGCGCTCCAGCATCAATCGGTTCATTGCTCCTTTTCTGCAACAGCCCGGAGACAGTTCCGAGCTTCGCTTCGATGCCGGCGATGGCCTCAAGGATCTCCGTCTTCAGCGTTCGGGACAGAGCCTCGAGTTCTCCCAACTCAGCGGAGGACTCAAGGAACAGCTGAATGCCGCTGTTCGGCTGGCGATCGCGGAGACCCTGCGCAACGGACATGACGGATGTCTGCCTGTTCTGTTCGATGATGCTTTCACAAACAGTGATCCCAGCCGACTTGAAGCAGTCGGCACCATGCTGCGTCAGGCGGTGGAGCTGGGCCTTCAGGTGGTTGTACTCAGTTGTGATCCTGCTCCGTACCGTGATTTCGCTGATTCAGTCATCGATCTCGATCGCCATTGATCCTCAGACCGCTGAGTGTCTGGATCAGAGCGCATTCTCAATCACGTTCATCGCTTTGAGATAGGCCGGAGGTTCATCGCTGCTGTCCTGTTCCTCGATGCCGTTGTCATCGCGGATCAGACGACGGGCGTTGTCAGCGACCACGGCAGTGACCAGCAGATCCATGGCTTCAGGCTGATCGAGATTCTGCAGTGCTTCCGCATACCGACGGCTGTGGGTGGGTCGTACGGATTCCTGGCAGTAAGTGGACAGCTCACGGCTTTCGGTCATCACTGAAAACGCCACATCCTTGGTGGTGGAATTTCCATAGATGGCCATGTAAAGCAGATTCACCATCGATGCGTCATGAACCGGAATGGCATATTTGCGCACGATCTGCGGCCAGTAACGCAATGACTTGAGGCCCTCCAGGCCTCCTTTGCGCAGGCCGGCCTGCTCGCACCAGCTCTCCAGTTCCTCCATGGAATGAGGGCAGCGTTGTTCCGCGCGCATGTGCTCCGCCATCACCTGCCCAGCATGAAAATTACGGGTGGGCGTTCCGGAAACAGGCAGCATCATGCTCCCGCGAACATCGGCGACCATGGCGGTGAGTTGCGCAAAGGTGTGGTCGCGGACCTTCTCCATGTCTCCGCCGCGCACCAGGGCGGCTTCAATGCGTTGCACGCCGTAGCCGAGTTCAGTGAGCGCGAAGGGCTGCCTGTTGTAAAGGCGCTGCCGGTTGCGCCTGGCCATTGAAACCGTCGCGGCCTGGTCAAGGCACTGATCGAGCAGAAGTGTCAGCAGGGTCGGAAGCACGCCGGGGTTGTCCTGGTGATAGGCATATCCGAAACCGGCGAAGACCGACGACATGTTCTTCGCCGCTTTGATGTATTGCCCTTCGATGTTGTGAACTCCTGCCGAGACCTGAATGTTCGGAGACAGGCGGTCAAGCATCCGTGCACCCAGCAGAGCCGTCAGTGCATTGGGGTGACAGAAGTTGGCCGTGAAGCTGTCGAGTGGATTGCGCAGAGCACCATGGCGGTGAAATCCTGAGAAGAAGCCAAGGCTTGGGACCTTCTCGCAGAGCACGTAGGACTCGTTTGCGATGTTGTCGTGGCTGAAGGATCCAGCCAGACAGGCCAGAACAACGTGCTGTCGGCCCAGTTGATCACGCAGTCGAATCGCTTCAATCAGGTCGTCCTCCACATGGTTGCTGTTGGCACTGAGAACCACCAGTTCGCAGCGTCTGAGCAGGTCAGCAAGTGTGTTCGGTTGACGCCCACCATCGGTTTGATGGCTGCCCATCCGTTCCATCACAGCCACATGCTTCGGGTCCATGCCGTCGAGCGCTGACTGTGTGAAGGCACCGAGCAGCTCGCGGTCTGTGCGTGGTGCAAGCAGCAGATTCTCCTCATCGTTCTGCTGCATGGCGCAGTTGTAAGCGAGGGAAGCGGGATACAGCCCCACGCTGTAGAACCCGACCTTGCCCGTCTCCAGCTCCCAGACCCGCTGGCGCACCTGATCCCTGTCAAGGCTTGGTGGAAAGAATCCATTTGAGTTCAACAGGGCTGCGGTGCTGAGACTCATTGCTGTTAAGGGAAAAATCCAGGTACAGATTGGTTGTGGGAGTGGATCGGAGAACGACGGCAGCCCGCTGGACTTGCAAGATCTTTCGTCGCTCACTCCCCTTCAGAGCAGCCTCTTCAAGCTGTTTTCACAGGAGCGTCGTTGCGTGCTCATGGTCTCATCAACCTTGGCTTGAATCCATTATCCGCCTTTCAGGTCATTGCCAGCAGCTCAGGGATCGATCAAGTGGATCCATGACGGCGAATCAAGGATGCTATCTGAATCGATTCGCAGGACGCATCTGTTGATCAGACCTCGTTGTTCTTGACTTCTGATGCAATTGATGATGGTTGTCTGTACAGCTGGCCAGCGGTAAGAATGTGAGCGGCCTGGAGGTATAACCTGTCATTGTCAACACGTCTAAGCTAAAAAAATTCAGTTCGAATAAATGAATAGCATCCAAATGGAGAATGAAATTCGTTCCTTGCTTGAAAGTGTCGATGTCGGTTCAGTTGAAGGTTTGTTGGTTGATTCAGCTGATTGGGGTGTCAATATCAGAATGACATTGAATGGTGATTTCGTTGAGATTGACCTGATTAAGAACTGGGATGGTTTCGAAGTGATTTTGTTGGATGATCAAAAGCGTGAATCCGTTCAGATTGATGAGCTTCAGGATTTGCCGCAGATCTTGAAAGATGTTTATTGACCTTGAGATTGAACTGTTTTTGTATTTAATTCAAAGTATGTTTTCATTCCCAGAATTCCAAGATTCAGGGCAAGTGTGAACGAATTCGCGATCATCACGGGCTTGGCGCCAACCTGAAATCCATAAATCACCCAGCAAAAGCAACCAGTGCTGAAAGTCAGCAGCAGTGCATAGGAAACGTCTTTGGCGGATTGAGTTTTCCAGGTTTTAACAACCTGAGGAAGAAAAGCGATCGTGGACAGAGTGGCTGCTGCAAAGCCAAATACCTCTGATGAATTCACTGGAAATGACATTGCTGTTGCGTCAAATCATCATGCTCAGCTTCACAGGATAACCGCTGACCCCAGCTCTTCGAGTGATGAATCACTGTCAGATGTAAAACACACCTTATGCAAGGTTGTTGTCAAATCCTTTCACTTTTATGAACGTGATCTTCTGCGTTGTCAGGATTCGATGGTGAGTGAAGAGTTTGCATGGTCCTGACGCTCTATGGAGGCTCAAGAACAAGAGCCAGCATGCCGCGTTGGTTCATGGAGGAGAAGGGGATCGATTATGAGCTTGTTGAGCTGGACCTTCAATCTCAGGAACATCGACAGTCCGAATTCCTGAGTATCAATCCATTTGGGAAACTTCCTGCACTGGTGGACAACAATGTCGTTCTTGAAGATGGCTCTCCGCTGAGGTTGTTTGAAAGCGGTGCAATCCTTCTTCACCTTGCTGAGCACTACAGCAGAGAGATCACCACACCGGCAGAGCGAGCCCTCATCAGCCAGTGGTTGCTGTTCGCAAACGCAACGCTCTCGATTGCCTTGTTCGTACCCTCCAGTCGTGAACGAGAATTTCCGCGGTTGATGGAGGTGCTCAACCGCCAACTGGATCCAGATCATCCGCTTGTCGGTGATTGCTGGGGTGCCGCCGACTGCGCTGTTCATTCCCATCTCGGCTACCTGCCACTGTTTTTTCCCGAGATCGATCTCGGTCCCTACCCGGTTGTCCGGACTGTGATTGAACGCACACGCCAGCGACCGGCCTACCAGTTGGCCATGGGGCAAGTCGCCGCGAGCTGATCATCTCCACGCCTCTGCTGGATTGGCGAATCAGTCCATGCATGGGAGGGTGTCCAGCAAGACTGCGACAGCCATGATTCGGATGGATCTCGCCTCACTGCACCAGGAACTCGTGAACAGTTCCGACCTGCTGATCGTTCAGGATCTCGATGGTGTGTGCATGCCGCTGGTCAAGGATCCTCTGACGCGCAGGCTTCCAGCGGATTATGTGCATGCGGCAGCACGTCTGCGTGGCAGTTTCAGTGTGCTGACAAACGGTGAACATGAAGGTCACCGAGGTGTGAATCGACTCGTTGAGAAGGCCCTCGGCGATCCTTCCATTGCACGGAATCAAGGCCTGTATCTGCCTGGTCTTGCTGCAGGCGGTGTGCAGCTTCAGGATGAGTTCGGTCATCTCACCCATCCCGGAGTGAGCGACGCGGAAATGTCCTTTCTGGCGTCTGTGCCGAAACGGATGAACGCTCTGATGCGCGCACTGCTTCCCTCTGCGATGCCCGGGCTTGCCGATCAGGATCTGAACGCGGAAATCGATCAGGCCATTCTCGACACTCAGGTGTCACCCACGATCAATCTCAACAGCCTGTTCAGCCGGATTCCCAGCGACGTCAACGGTCAGCGCGCTTTGCAGTCGATGCTGGAAGCTCTGATGCAGCAGCTGATGGCGATGGCCGTTGCTGAAGGGCTTCAGGAGTCTTTCTTTCTGCATGTTGCCCCGAATCTCGGGCGGGATTCCAGTGGAAGTGAACGGCTCAAGCCATCGACTCCTGGAGATGTCGGCAGCACGGATATCCAGTTCATGCTGCGCGGCGCGATCAAGGAAGCCGGTCTGCTTGTGCTGATCAATCGCCATATCGAAGCCCGTACCGGCACCGCACCGCTCGGTGAAGACTTCAATGTCAGAACTGCGCCTCAAGACCTTGAATCGCTGCTTGCCCTCTGCAAACAGCGGATTTCTCCTGAACAGATGCCTCAGCTGGTGGGTATCGGTGACACGGTCACCTCCACTGAGAACTCATCAGGAGATGGATGGTTGAGAGGTGGCAGTGACCGTGGTTTTCTCACTCTTCTGCAGGAACTCGGCAGGTGTTTCCAGCGTCCGAACCGGGTTGTGATCGTCGACAGCAGTGGGGGGGAGATCGATCGTCCCTCCTTGGCTGATGACTCGCTCACAGGGATCAGTGACCCTGACGATCCGCTTCAGTTCGATGTCTGCTTTCCCGGTGGACCTGATCAGTACGTTGCCTGGTTCGTTGCTTTCGCCAGGGCTCGTTCAGAGGCCGGAGCAACAACGTGAATGCAATCTGACGCTGCCCTGCAGCTCCGTTGTCTGCACACTTGAAACAACAGCTCTTCGGCAATGCGATCACTGCTGTTTCTGGCGACGCTGCTGTCCACAGCAGTTCCACTGGCATTCGTGCGCACCCATGCGGCTCCGTCGTCCGATTCCTGTGCTGCGCCAGCGACCGGTCAGTATCTGATCGTGAGTCAGGGAATGCGTGGCGAACAACCGCTGGGTCGTCTGCAGCTGGAAACATGGTCGCCGGATGGATCCGTCAGCGGAACCCGTTTTCTTCGTGTCGGCCGCACCTACAGCGAAACCAGCTATCAGGGACGCTGGGCCTCAGACAGCAGCTGTGGTCTGACGGTCACCAGAGCTGAGCCAGGTCACAACAGCAAGGTTCTGTTGACTGAGCAGGGTCTGCCTCACTTCGGGCTGAGCGATCGTGCGCAGGATGTGGTGACGGAACGCTGGATTCCACAGCCAGAGCAGCTCTGTGAATCCGGCGACCTCAACGGAAGGTTGATGAGTCTGCAGCGAGGGCACACCTTTTCCGCGTCGTCCTGGAGGCCGAATGCAGTCATTCAGCAGGAAAGCTGGACGGAGTGGCGCATGGTCGGTCTTGCGATTTCCTCCTATGACGGATCGGGCGAGGTTGCGGCTTATCAGGGGCGCTTCACCCAGGAAGAGAACTGCATCGGTCGCATCCGACAACAGGATGATCGTGGTGTGACCTACGCCTATGCAGCGATTCTTCGCTCTGACGGACAGGGTTATGCCTACCTGCAGACCCAGGGCGACGATCTCACGGTGGCCCTTGTTGAGAGGATCCGACGTTGACGTCCACACGGCCAGAAACGCGGTCGTTCCCGCCTGTGCATCGCGATCGGTTGACCACCCTGCAGGTCAACCTCGGTTATCGCTGCAATCAGACCTGCAGCCACTGTCATGTGAATGCGGGGCCCTGGAGGAAGGAAATGATGTCCAGCGAACTGATTGAGCTGATTCCGGAGGTGCTGGCCCGACTTGATCTGCATCACCTGGATCTCACTGGTGGTGCTCCCGAGCTTCATCCTCAGTTCCGTGAACTTGTCATTGCAGCCAGGGATCTTGGCGTTGATGTGATCGATCGCTGCAATCTCACAATCCTGAGTGAGCCCGGCCAGGAGGATCTGGCTGAGTTCCTGGCCGCCATGCGTGTGCGTGTGGTGGCCTCTCTGCCCTGCTACGAACAGGAGAGGGTGGATCTGCAGAGAGGTCAGGGCGTCTACGAGCGAAGCATTGCCGGTCTCAAACAGTTGAATCGCCTGGGCTATGCCCAACCTGGATCTCCGCTGCAGCTGGATCTGGTGTACAACCCCTCAGGCCCTTCACTTCCCCCTGCTCAGGAACCTCTGGAGGCTCAGTACCGCGAGGCGTTGTGGACAGGCCACGGGATCTCGTTCTCTCACCTGCTCACCATCACCAACATGCCGATCCAGCGTTTCGCCAGGGATCTACAGCATCACGATCAGCTCGAGCCTTATCAGCGGGTTCTGCGTCAGGCCCATCGGCCGGAGAATCTCCGTGCGGTGATGTGCCGAAGTCTTATCAGTGTGAGCTGGACCGGAGCTCTGTATGACTGCGATTTCAATCAACAGCTGAATCTTTCATCCGGATCAGGCCCCCGGCAGCTGGCTGATCTGCTGCGGGCGGTGGATGGACTGATTGATCAACCGATCGCAGTGGCTGAACATTGCTTCGGTTGCACGGCTGGCAACGGATCCAGCTGTGGTGGTGCTCTCAGTTGAGCGTCACCTGGATTCCTGCTGGAGTGAACAGAAACACCTGGTCTGCGAGCCGATGCAGGCCGCCATCGAGTGCTTCCACTCCTCCACTGACGAAATCAGCGGTGCGCTGCGCCTGAGAGGAGTCCATGCCGCTGAGATCCACCACCACGGTCTTGCGATCGCGTACTGCCAGAACGGCCGTCATTCCATCCTCAACGGCATGAGGTCGGATCACGAGCAGCTCCCGGCCAGGGTTGGAAGTGAATTGATTCATGAATTCCAGCCTGGCGAGGTTGGAGGAATGGCGCTGCAACCGTCACCATGCACTGATGACTAAATCTTCCTCATCCGATCAGGGGCCAGCTCATTGCGGCAGCAAGCCGAAGCGTCTGGCTGTCGGGATAGCGCCACTCGGCACCGTATCCATCGGCATTGTTCCGATGGGGGTGATCTGTATCGGCATCGTTCCGATGGGTGTGGTCTCCATCGGTGTGGTGGCCATGGGTGTGATCAACCTGTCAATTGTGGGAATGGGTCTGTTGGCGATCGGAGCCAACACCATGGGTGTCTGGACCGTGGGTCCCATGAGCATGGGACTGGTCCAGCTCGGTGGTCGCAACACCCATAATCACAGTGAGCATCAGCACAGCCAAGCTGATCCCAAGCCTGAGAGCAATCCCCGCTTCATGGCGTACCCGAACAGATCTGAGGCTGAATCACAGGCCAGAGTCATCGGCTGTGAGGGGGTTTATCAGATCGGTGATCACTGGATGCCCTGTTCAGAGCATGCAGAACATCACCACTAGGTCTGCCCACTCAGCGGCATTCAGGGCAGACACCCCGAACATTCAGGCTTGAATCGATCAGTTCGAAATCAAGCTTTTTCACGGCATCCCTCCCTGCCTGGAGGACAGCCTCATTCTCAAACTCCTCCGTGCGCCCGCAACGCACACAGACCAGATGGTGGTGATGAATATGTTCTGCGTCCGCCAGCTCGAACCGACTGCCTCCATCCCGCAGCTCAAGTTCCTGCAGGAAGTCCATGTCCACCAGTAACCGCAGTGTTCGGTAAATGGTTGCCAGGGACACCTTGGACTGCTTGTCCACTAGCTGGCGATGGACCTCCTCTGCACTCAGATGACTGCCGCTGCCGATCTGTTCGAAAAGATCGAGGACAAGTCGTCTCTGAGGCGTCATCCGACGCCCATCCTGATGAAGGCCCTTTTTCAGAGTTCCGGTCGCTTCAGCAGAGGAGCTTGCAGGCGACATGGAGATGTGATGCTGCGTTTCTCAATAGTACGCACTATTGCGACTCAGCAACAGTGCTTGTTGACGAGTCTTCTTCTCGTTTGTTGAGTCGATGGCGTGGCCTCTGATACGAACAGTTCGTTCAGCAAGTCACTGCAGCGATCAGTTGGATCCTCCTGAAGACTCGACTCAGAACAGCTTCAGAGTGGATGATCAGCCTCAGGAAGACGGGCAACCAAACCCTTTAGGCTGGTTTTTCAGTGTTGAAACGCGTGTCTGTCTCCTGGGCGGTGCTAATGCGCTTCGTTGCCAGCGGCCTGTTCCTGCTGGCCCATGGCCTGCTGGTGCTTGAGCACATCGCTCTTGGCACAGCACTGCATGGTGTTGCCGAGGTTTTTCTCGCTCCCTGGGCACTGCGTCATCGCGCCTGGGATCTGATTGTGATTGGTCTGATTTTCTGCGTGTTTGACCTGTGGGGGACGCTTCGACTGATCAACGTGCTGGGGTGAGTTTCACGGATTCCATCCACCAGCGAGCTACGCGTCCAGCCTGATCAGGTTGACTGGCGGGCACGGTCACAACCACAAGACGCTTGTTGCTGCGCTGATAGTCGTATCGGCAATAGCCGACGCCAGTGCCTGAACATGACGCCAGTGATGAAAGGCGGTTGCCCGCAAGTTTCTGTTCAAAGGCCCGGACCTTTTCACCCGGAGCGGGGTCCCAGCCCGTTGATGTCAATGTCTGGTCGACAACAAGAATCGACTGACCAGCCTTGAGTTCAGGAGGTCGCTGCTCCGCTTTGATGTCAATGAGGGATCCGGACAGGATCATTCCGGATAACAGCAGAAGCCAGCGCATGCCTGATGACGTTTAGATCAGGCATAGCCATGGACCCTGAGCTGATGCCACGTTTCACTGGCGATCCTGTTCTGCTTCTCGGGCACCAACGACAAGGGCAGCCACAAAGGGCAGGATCGCAATGGCAGCAAGGATTTCCATCAACGATTAAGACTGTTGTGAAAGTTTGCGTGATGGATCGCTTCGCTGTGGTTTCAACAGATACCGCTCTGCAGAAACTCCAGTTCACGTCTCTGGCCAACACCATGAAGTCTGGGGCCGCTCAGAGAGATTGAGGCAACGGAATTGTCATGGAGGGCGTCATGTGATGAAGCTTTCCCTCAAGCCTTTCAGCCCGGAACAATATCTCTCTCAGGAGGAATGGCCAGAGCCCCGTTCCCATAAGAAGTAGCCCCCCAGAACACCCGCTTTGTTTGAGTGAAGTCTGATGTTGTCGGCAAACAGCTCATCTTTGAGGATTTTGCTGTTGCCTCCACCCAGATGCATGAGATCCCAGTTCCAGACCTCTTTCGTCGTTTCAATCACTCGCTTGACGCGTCGTATCCACCTGGACTTACCGACACTTTCAAGCGCTGTTCGCCCCACATAATCTTCATAGGTTTTGCCTTTTTTGAGGAAGTGATGCGCAAGTTCCAGGTTTGGGACCAGTTGACCATTGATGAACAGCGCTGACCCCATGCCTGTTCCGAGTGTCAGCACCATTTCCACGCCCTGACCGCTGATGCATCCGTAGCCCTGAACATCGGCGTCGTTGGCCACACGCACAGGCTTCTTGAGTCTGTTCCCCAATCGTTCAACGAGATTCGTTCCAGGCCAGTTGTGATCGAGATTGGCAGCTGTCTCAACGACTCCATCACGCACCACACCAGGAAATCCAACGGCAATACGGTCGAACCCTGGAACGTTGCAGCTGAGAGAATCGATCACCTCAACAATCGATTCGGGTGTGGCTGGATTCGGTGTGGCCTGCCTTTGACGATCACAGAGCGGGTTGCCATCAGTATCGACAACGATGAGCTTCACGCCGGTTCCTCCGATATCCACACAAAGAGTGTCCGGCATTGTTTTGACTTACATTTCTGGAATTGTAGATAGTGTAAGGATTAAAATCGTTTATATCAATGGTTTCGCGATTGCAGAATGGTTAGAGGTTTGAAAAGTTATCATGTAATGAAGATGAATTCACGGTTATTAAAAACTTTGGAGTTGACCACAGCCTGTCGGAGTATGCAAAACGTCGTCTTGAAGGAATTAGACAGGACTGTCAATAGAATATTATTATGAATGTCAGTCAAGCGAATGACGATCAGGTTCAAGGCGGTCAACGAAACGCACTGATCCTGTATTCCAAAAGCAATCAAGCGATCTGAATGCTCTTGCAGTGCTTTTGTAGATGATACAAACGATGATTGCAGCATGAGCTTGGGCTGCCGACGTCGTCGTTGTGAAGTGTTTCCAATCGCTGATTCAATTTCTGCCGATCGCGAATATCATCTCGTACGCTTTTGACATAGAGCGAACCAGTGACAATTGCCAATGCAACTGCGACAGCAACGGCAGCCAGTTTCAGCATTTTGTCCATTGATAATCGAGCCAAACAACAGTCTCAGCTCCTGTTCCTGGAGCCAGTCGATCGGAGAACAATCGGGGCGACAGGATTCGAACCTGCGACCTAGTGCTCCCAAAGCACCCGCGCTACCAAGCTGCGCCACGCCCCGCTACCCATCCATAGTAATGCTTGGTCGGGATGAGGTCATCAGTGATGAGTAAAACGATATTGAATTGTCCCTGACTCAATGGTATTCAAGATCGCTGAACGATTCGTTCCCAGACACGATGCATGAGTCATGTGATATTGATCATTTCATATGTGATTTGATTAATCATCTTTAAAGCATCGAAGCTTTTGTACCAGCACGTGTGTTCTATAGTTTTTAATCGTCATCAAAGAGGGGCTGTGACTAGTTCACGATATTTCAAGTAAAATGAACCAATTCCCTGTGCGAGAAATTGGATGCCAA
>CAYWOE010000021.1:0-14032 GCA_964459855.1 uncultured Synechococcus sp.
GAAGGCGATGCAGCATCCGGAAGACATCCACCGTTTCCGCCGTGGTGGCTGACCAGTCAACGGCAGGAGGGATCAGGGGGCGACGCGTCTGGAGTTCCTGCAGCAGCCAGTTCACCCGCTCCTGCTCATTCAGATCGCCATAGGCCTGTTCCGGATTCAGGTATCGACTGAGTTCATCCAGTGCGTCGCTGTGCCGGGTGCTCTCCTGGCGGATATCAAGTCCCGCAAGGGAGAACCCGTAGATGTGAACCTGCGTGAGCAGCGTGTCGAGAGGTTCACAGGTGAGATCAGTGCTCACCAGGCTTGTTCGGATCAGCTCGAGATCACTGCGGAATTCGGCGACCGAGCCGTAGTGAAGGGCTTCGCTCGGTTGACTCTCGGGAGCGAACGGCTGTGGACTTTCGGCAGGAGCCCGCCAGCCGGCATCCGCCAGTTGATCGTTTCTCAGCTTCGTGAGGCGCAGCCTCTCGAGCATGAAGCTCATCTTCAGCCGGTAGGGCTCGAGGCGGTAGCGGGTGGCCCGCTCCTCGTAGACCTCCGGGAAGCGGAACCGATCCATCTCCAGAGATTCCAACAGGGAAGCACTCACCTGACTCCACTGCATGGAGATGCTGAGCTGGTCGCGCAGGCTCTGGACGGCACTGATGTATCGATCCAGCATCAACTGACGCTGATAACAGGCCGTTCTCCAGGTGATGTCGGTGGTGACTGAGGGGTTTCCGTCGCGATCGGATCCCACCCAGGAACCGAAGGTGCAGAAAGAGGATGGCGGCAGCTGAACATCGGGATAGCTGCCGGCGAGAGCGGTGGTCATCCTGCGCCGCAGCTGCGGCATCGCGTCGAACAGAACCTGCTGGAAATAGTGCAGGGCGTAGTCCACCTCATCAAGAACCGATGGCTTGAACTGGTGCAGTTCGTCGGTGCGCCACCAGAGGCGGATCTCCTCCTCAAGCTGAAGACGGATGCTGGCGGCTTCGATCGGACTGCTCTCGGAAGCCGTCTCGAGCTGTTGCAGAAGACTGGCGACGCGTCGTTGCTTGTGCCTCACCGTGTGACGCACGATCTCCGTGGGATGGGCCGTGAAGACGAGGCGGATGTCGAGTTCCTGCAGGAGTGTTTCCAGCTGCGCGGGAGGCACGTTCAGACGACGCAGGCGCTCAAACAGTTCACTGAAGGTTGCAGGTTCGGTCTGGGTGGCCAGTGGTGGTGTGAACGGATCGACCTGCTCGGCGAGCTCCTGTGACCGGACAATGCTCTCGAGATAGCTGTCCTCTTCGATGCGCTGCTCGAGGATGTTCACCAGCTGGAAATACAGGGAGAAGGCCCGAGCTGCTGCAATGGCCTCAGAGAGATCCATGTCCCGGATCAGCGAGACAACCGAATCCGAGCTGATGGCAGTGGGTTCCGGTAAGGCCGGATCACTGAGCCGCTTCATGCGCAGCAGCCGCTCAGCCTGTTCGCTGGGGCATTCGCTGCGCAGCACGGTCTGCCACAGATCCTCCACAAGGGCCAGGCGCTGTTGCAGCAGATGGCCGTTGCCGGATGTCTCCTGCACCGCATCCCTGGGCTGATCGCTCGCAGGAATCATTGCGGGTGAGAAGGACATCGAGGGCGGATCGGGAACTGGCGTCGTCATGATCATCCCAAAGTGCGTTCGGCCGGTGTGCGGACTCCACGCATCTCCTCGTAGCGCATCGCCTTGATGCTCTCGGCAAGGACGGATTCGATGCTTCCACCGGAGTGGATGCCCTGCAGCCAGCGCATGGCCTGATTGCCATTGTTCAAGACAGCTTCCAGCGGATCGAGTTTCTGCTTCAGACCCAGCTCCTTGGCCAGCGGAGTCACAGAGTCGATCAGATCCTCCAGCCAGTCTCTGCAGAAGCGTTCACGCCCGTCGCGCCAGTTGTGCAGGGTGGCCTCCAGACTGCAGCGGGCCGCGGCGCGGTCGTTGCTCATGCTCAGTTCTTCAAGCTGCTGCAGATTGAGTGCGCTGCATCGCAGTGGGTCGTGTCGTTCAGGCTCTCGAAGGACCTGCTGCACCCGCAGTTCGAGAAGAGCTGTCACAGCGATCAGAACCTCAGGGTCGGTGATCAGATCGCAGATTCTCAGCTCGATGCGATTCAACCGGTGCGGACGTTCCGGCCCGTTCGGTCGCACCGAGGTCCAGAGGTGCCGCACGTTGTGCATGGCTCCGGCCTCAATCTGCTGATTGGTCCAGGTGATGAAGTGCTGGTGGTTGAGGAACAGCGGAACGCGGGCCGGTGTCAGCGGGAACTGCAGCCACCGCTGGGAATGCACCCCGGTGACCCGGCCGTTGAGGAACGGTGAACTGGCACTCAGCGACAGCAACAATGCGGCTTCGCAGCGCACGAGCCGCAGGGCCGCGAACAAGTCGTCTGGATTCTCGATTCCCAGATTGATATGGATGCTTGCTGTCACCACGTCAGTGCCGTAGGTGGCTTCAATCAGCGAGTGGTAGGCGTTGTCAGGATCTGAACGTTCAAACCGCGATGTGTCGCCGAGGCTGAGGGTGCTCCCAGGCAGCAGGGTGAGACCCTGCTCCATCAGCCAGCGACGCAGCAGGCGGCGAGGTGACAGCAGTGCCTCGGAAATTGCGTCGTAATCCGCAAGCGGATCGGTCACATATTCGAGATTGCGATGATCCGGTTCGGTCACGAAGCCCTGCAGCTCCCTTTTGGCACGGGCAGCGACGCCCACATTGCGTCCATCGGCTCGGCCGGTGAACAGCTCGACTTCAAAACCTTTGAGCAGTCGGTTGCGGGTCATGCCCCGACGTCCTCCAGACAGGCCAGGGCGGTCAGCATTCCTCGCGCCTTGTTGAGGGTTTCCTGAAACTCCGCCTCCGGCTGGGAGTCGGCCACGATTCCCGCTCCGGCCTGCACCTGCAGCGTCCAGCCGCCCCCGGCTCTGGGTTTCACCACCATGGTGCGAATGGTGATGGCGGTGTTGAGTGCTCCAGCCAGGTCAACCGATCCATAGACCCCTGAGTAGGGCCCACGGGCTTCGGGTTCGAGCTCATTGATGAGCTGCATCGCTCTGATCTTGGGAGCACCGCTCACCGTCCCAGCGGGAAAGGAGGCCATCAACAGATCCCAGATGTCCTTGCCGGGGGCGAGTCGACCCTCCACTTCGCTCACGATGTGCATCACGTGGGAATACCGCTCGATCACCATCAGCTCTCTCACGCAGACCGAACCGGGAGTGCAAACCCGGCCGAGGTCGTTGCGACCGAGGTCGACAAGCATCACATGCTCGGCTCGCTCCTTGGGATCAGCGAGCAGGTCGGCTTCGAAGTTTCGGTCTTCAACTGAATTGGCACCACGAGGTCTCGTTCCGGCAATCGGCCGGAGAACCGTGCGGATGCCGCCCTGGTCGGGCTCCGCCTTCACCATCACCTCGGGGCTGGATCCGATCAGCTGCCAGTCTCCGAAGTCGAAGAACGCCATGTAAGGGGATGGGTTGATCATCCGCAGACTGCGGTACAGGTCGAGCGGAGGATGATCGACATCAGCGCTCAGCCGCTGACTCACCACGAGCTGGAAGGCATCGCCGGCGGCGATGTGGTCGCGTGCCTGATCCACCGCTCGGTGGAAATCCTCCCTGGTGCGATTGCTGGTGGTGGTGGGTGTCGCCCCTCTGTCTGGCCTCCAGTTGAGCGGACGAACGGGAGGAAGCGGTGCTGCCATCCGTTCTCGCAGGGCGTTGATGCGGCTGATCGCGCCCTCCCAGGCTTCCTCCGCGCTGACTGCGGCGGTGTGCTGGCCGCTGAGATCGCCATAGGCGACTGCGGTGATCAACCGTTTCACCTGGTCGAAGATCAGGATGCTGTCCATCAGCATCCACAATCCGTCGGGCGGGCCATCGGCAATCGCCGGGTGCACTGGAACACTCGGCTCGATCCAGCGAATCAGCTCATAACCCCACATCCCATAGAGCTGGCCCAGCGGAGGCAGCCCAGGCAGCGTTGCAGGCCGGTAGGGCTCCAGACAGCTTCTCAGGCAATCGAAGGGGTTTCCGCTGAAGGTCTCGCGGTGACCGTCCCGCCAGGTTCGCTCCAGTCCATCGCGTCGCGCCGCCAGAGTCCAAAGGGGGTCGCAGGCCACAACGCTCCAGCGGCCAAGTGTTTCCCCTCCTTCAACAGACTCGAGCAGCACGCCGGGAGGTCGTTGATCACCGACCTTCAGCCAGGTGGTGAGTGGTGTTTCCAGATCCGCCGGCCAGCTGCATGCCACCGGAATCAATGTCGCACCTGATTGAGCGGCTTCCAGAAATGCTTTGCGGTCGGGACTGAGCATGAAGAAGTCGTCGAAACCGACCGCCGCCATCATGCCGCTCGACAGAACGGCGGGTTGGCTTGCAGGAAGCGGTGATCAGGTGTCGAAGGTTTCACGGCCGCTGAACTTGATCTTGGCGGGATCAGTGTTCTGGCCGATTCGACGTGGATTGTGCCCCACCATGGGACGACCTTCTGTCACCTTCTCAGGGAACACTCCATCCTTGGGATGGAGGAATTCGGTGTCTCCACCTGGGTAGATCCGGTAGATCTTGTAATCGTCGATGCGGGGCTTGAATTTGGTGCGTAACTGAGTGCCCAGAGCCAGGCACTGTTCCTTTCGAGCGAAATACATGATGTTTTCGCCGGTGTTCATCACGGCGGCGCCCCCGGTGGGCAGTTCGAACACCTGATCGGTTTTGCTGCTCCAGGTGATGGCGTATTTCTCTTCGGTTTCAGCTGAATTGAGCAGACCACCGGTGCTTCCGATGTACTGGGGAAGCTGTCCTGTCAGTGGAGTTGATGTCATGGCTGTCCTGAGGAAATCTGCATGCCGATCTGCCTGGAAAGTAGCAAATGATTCGGCTCTGATCTGGTGATCGGATCGGGACCTTCACACCCGTCAACAATGATCGGCGATCGGGAAGAAGACTGTCAGCCCGCGGTCCCGGCGCTGGGTGAGTCGGCCACCCAGGCGCTCGAGCAGGCGACGGGTTGCGGTCTGGCTCAGCTGCAGTCCGCCGGTGCTGGTGTTCCAGCTGAGCACGGGTCCAAGCCGTTCCTGGGTCAGGCTGTCGTGCTCTGCCATGGAACTGGAGAGCTGGTCCGGCGTTCTGGTGAGGATCTGCAGTTTCAGGCGAGCACCCGCCGGTTGCAGGGTCAGTTCAAGGCTGCTTCCTGCCGGCAGGCTGCGGCTGCAGCGATCAATCAGTCCGCCCAGCATCGGCTCCAGTCGACCTGGATCGCTCAGCACCGGGGGAAGTCCGCTCTCCAGATTCAGCTCGAGATGCAGGCCACGACGTTGCAGCTGTTGTTCCCATCCCGGTGCCAGCAGAGTCAGCATCGCACCGAGGTCGGTGCGGGCCAGTGCCGAGGAGCTGTCGGGCTGTCGCTGCAGTTCGGCCGCCTGAAAAATCAGTCCGAAGCGATCGATCTGCTCGCTGCATTCGGTGTCGATCTGCTGCAGGCGACCCAGCACCTGTTGCGGCAGGTCACTGCGGCGCAGCAGGGAGCGGATCAGGGTTCGGATGGTTGCCAGAGGAGTGCGCACCTCATGGGTGATGGCTTCCAGCAGTGACAATTCAGCATCTTCGTCTCCATGATCATTCGCAGACTGTGGAGGAGGTGACGGCAATTTGGCCCCCTGCGCCGTCTGCAGCATCACCGTGGGCGCCATCCCCGCCAGTCGCTCAGACAGACGGGGCCAGAACCGTGTGGCCAGATCGCTGCTGCTCTGCAAGGGACCGAGCTGCCGAACAGCCTGCTGCAACCCGTCGGCCTGTGCGGGTGCATCCAGACGCAGACGCTGCTCAACCAGCGTCAGCGCCTGTCCCAGGATGTCAGGCTCGCTGCGCATCAGCAGTTGTCGCTGTCCTTCCTCGCCATGCAGGGCCAGCGCCACCTGGAGCTGACTTGTGATCACGATCAGCAATGGATCGTGACTGTCGGATTCCCGCAGAGGCAAGCGCTGAAAGTGTTCGCTGGATGTTGCCGATGGAAAGGGGGTGTCGTGTGCCTGAAGCCGCTCCGGAGGAAGCAGGGTTGAGCGCTCGGCGGCACTCAGCACATCAAAAGCCTCAGGGGCCCAGACCCAGCCCTGAAAACGCTGAAGCAGTCCTGGCGCATAAAGGGCCGGCAGGGGTGCCGCCAGCCAGATTCCTGCGGCGCTGTTGTCCTGGATCTCCAGCAGGTCCTGCAGAACTTCCAATCCCCCCCACCACAGCCGCCTGGCATTGGCATCGCTGGCCTGGCCAGCGGGGACACCTGTCGCCATGCAGGCCTGGATTGACTGCAGCAGCGGTGTGGAGTCTTTCAATGGATCAGAGCTCGTCTGGATCGCCTCGCCACAGAGAGGCAGAGGCCAAGAGCAATGAAATTCACCACCATCGCGCTGCGCCCGTAGCTCATGAACGGCAGCGGGATTCCAGTGACAGGTCCAAGTCCGATCGTCATGAAGATGTTCACCACAATCTGGAACATCAGCATCGTGGCGACCCCGATCACCACCAGGGATTCGAAGTCGGTGCGGGCTTTCCCCGCCACCTGCAGCAGGCGCCCCATCAGCAGCGCGAAGCCGACCACGATCAGGATTGTTCCGACAAATCCCGTCTCCTCGCCCAGCGCGCTGAAGATGAAATCAGTGTGCTGTTCGGGAATGAAGCGCAACTTGGTGAGTTGTCCCTGCAGCAGGCCTGTGCCGAACAGTCCTCCGGAACCAATCCCCACAGTGCTTTGCAGAAGGTGATAGCCGCCGCCCAGGGGATCCTTGGTGGGGTCGAGAAACAGCACGAGTCGATCGCGCTGATAGTCCTGCAGTCCGTTCTCCCAGAGCCAGGGAGTCACCAGTGAAGCAGCGCTCTGCACAGCCAGAACCAGTGCCAGCGCCACTTTTTTCCACGGCAGGGACCGGTAGGCGATGCCCAGGGTGAGCGGGATCCATGCGGCGAGTCCCCAGGGGAACAGCCCCGCCAGCAAAGCTGTGACCAGAGGGGAAAGCAGCAGAACCAGCCATTCGAAAGGCATTCCCGACCAGTACAGCATTGTCAACAGAAGTGCCCCGAAAACCAGTGATGTGCCCAGGTCGGGCTGGATGAACACCAGCAGCCAGGGAATCGAGATGATGCCCAACGGACGCAGCAGATCGACTGGTCTTTCGACGGGGTGACGATCGAGAACAGCCGCCAGCAAAAGAATGGCCGACAGTTTTGCGAATTCCGAGGGCTGAATGTTGAAAGGTCCGATGCTGATCCAGCGCTGGGCGCCCAGTGCGGAGGTTCCAATGACTCTCACCGCGATCAGGCTGATCACTGTGGCGATGTAAATCGGAAGCAGTAAAGGTTTCAAGCGTTCGAGCCTGAATTTCGCCAGAAATAGTGCAACAACAGTGCCGAAAAGAGCTGTAGCAATCTGCGATAACCACAGCTGGGTATTAATGAACTGAAGCAGCCCTAGGACGCTGAAGGAGAATGAAGACAAGCCTTTAAGTGCTTCTTGACGCTCGATGCTGAGAATCAAAAAGCTGGAAATCGCCACCATGGCTAGCGGCACTCCCCAGAGAATCCAGTCACGCTCGCGCCCGCGCCGTTGACCAGGCTTTCTGAACAGGGGCAGTCCGCTGAGGCCGACTCCGGACATCATGATCAGGCTTCGCTGGTCACCATGGGTGAGAGACGATCGGCCAGTGCCAGAAATGTCTTGGCGCTGGCCGAGTCGGGCTTCGACAAGCTGATCGGTCTGCCCTGATCGCCGCCCTGCTGAACAGGCATCTCCATGGGGACCTGGGCCAGAAGGGGGACGTCGAAGGCATCGGCCAGTGTCTGGCCACCACCACTGCCGAACAGGGCATATCTCCGATCGGGCTGGTCGGGCGGAATGAACGCGCTCATGTTTTCGACCACACCCAGCACCGGGATGCTCATCTGGCGGAACATGGCCAGTCCGCGTCGTGCATCCTGAAGGGCCACCTGCTGTGGGGTGGTCACGATCACTACGCCCGCCATCGGAACGGCCTGGGCTAAGGACAGTTGAGCATCACCGGTGCCCGGTGGCAGGTCCACCACCAGCACGTCACGCTCTCCCCAGTTCACCTGGTAAAGAAACTGGCGAATGATCCCGTTGAGCATGGGCCCGCGCCAGATCACCGGCTGGTTCTCTTCAATCAGCAATCCCATGGACACCATGGCCACACCGCACGTTTCGATCGGCTGCATGCACTGGTTGTCTCCACTGCCGCTCACTTCCGGCGTGCGGTCAGCCACACCGAGCATGGTCGGGGCATTGGGTCCATAGATGTCGGCATCCAGAAGCCCCACCTTGAGCCCGCGCACGGCCAGAGAACAGGCCAGATTCACAGCCACCGTGCTCTTGCCGACCCCACCCTTTCCGCTGCTGACCGCGATCACGTGGCGGACACCGGGGATCGACTGTCGCTCGGCGACCTGGCCATGACCTGCCTGGCCGATGCCACCCTGCGAGGGTGGTTGCCCCAGTTCGATCTGGACATCGTCGATGCCCTCCAGTTGCAGGAGTCGCTGACGCGCACCGCTGACGATCTGGTCGCGCTGGTTCTGGGCGAATCCCGGCAGATTCAGCCGGATCACCGCCCGTGGAGGGGCCACTCGCACCTGGTCGAGCCAACCGAGGTCCAGCAGAGAACGGTCACTACCGGCATCGCGGAGGTCGCTGAGCGCCTGAGTGGCCTGTTCCGCAGTGGTCATGCGTCACGTTCGTTGGCTGGATCCTAGGGGCGCTTTTCCATGACAGTCCTTCACACGGACTTGTCGGAGACGCTGCTGGGCTGAAATGGTCAGGAGTTCACTGACACTGTCGACCATGGTCCGTTCCCTGCTTAAGCGTCTGAAGGGCCGGACGCTCGGGCCAGCGCCCTCCCCGCCAGAGGCGGTTGTCCCTGGAGAGCGGCCCCCTGCCGAGTCCCGCGACCGAGCCCGTGCACTGGTGATGGGTCTTCAGGATGAAATCTGTTCAGGTCTTGAACAGCTCGATGGGGTGGGAAGGTTTCAGGAGGAGAGCTGGGACCGGCCTGAAGGGGGAGGTGGTCGTTCCCGGGTGATGCGCGAAGGTCGCATCTTCGAGCAGGGAGGTGTGAACTTCTCTGAGGTGCACGGCCAGGAACTGCCTCCCTCAATCCTCAAACAGCGACCGGAGGCCAAGGGGCATCCGTGGTTTGCCACCGGGACCTCGATGGTTCTGCATCCCAGGAATCCTTTTGTGCCGACGGTGCATCTGAACTACCGCTACTTCGAGGCGGGACCTGTCTGGTGGTTCGGGGGAGGTGCTGATCTCACTCCCTTCTATCCATTTCTTGAGGATGCCCGTCATTTCCATCGAACCCACAAACAGGCTTGTGATTCAGTCGATGAGCGTCTCTATCAGGTGTACAAGCCCTGGTGTGATGAATACTTCTTCCTGAAGCACCGTCAGGAAACCAGGGGGATCGGAGGGATTTTCTACGACTACCAGGACGGATCGGGGCGTCTTTACCGGGGCCAGGATCCCGAAGGACCTGCGGCTCAAAAAGCTGCCGGGATCGGTTCCGTGAAGCTCTCCTGGGAGCAGCTTCATGATCTGGCGCGGGCCAACGGCAAGGCATTCCTTCCCGCCTACACACCGATCGTCGAGAAGCGCAATGGTCTCGCTTACGGCGACCGTGAGCGTCAGTTTCAGCTGTATCGACGCGGCAGATACGTGGAATTCAATCTTGTCTGGGACCGTGGAACCATCTTCGGCCTGCAGACCAACGGCCGCACTGAGTCGATCCTGATGTCGCTGCCGCCTCTGGCTCGCTGGGAATACGGCTACCAGGCGCAGGAGGGATCTCGCGAAGCTCTTCTCACTGATCTGTTCACCCGTCCTCAGCACTGGTTTGACGATCCCTCCCTGGAGGAGCGCTGTCGTCCGCATCATGCGGTGAACTGAACAAGGGGCTGGGAGGCTCTTTCGCCATGCCCAGCTCCATGGCGGTGACGATCCGAAGAGCCAGCGCTGAAACAACCGCGTTGCGGCTGTTCGGATCCCGCAGCTTCCGTTCCAGCTGCCCCTCCAGCTTGCCGATTTCCAGAATGCTGATTCCCCGTCGCGGAGCACCCAATCCGCCTCGGAAGTTCAGGGGATAGCGCCCGAAATTCAGGGCCAGGCTTTCGTCAATCCTCGTCGCTGGACTGCGCAGGTTCGGGATCAGCCCCGAACCGAAGCCATAGCTGCCGTAGGCATCGAAATGGATCTCCACGGCATATCCACCCGCGTCGTGATGGCGGCGCCCCACCGACCAGTTGGTGCGTGGATCCTCCTCATCGGCAATCGTGAGTTGATCCGGTTCATACGCGCGGATCCGCAGTCCGCGCTGCTGGCCGGTGTGCACCACGGCGTCGCGGATGAGCCGATTCCAGAACAGCTCATCACGCATGCGTGGATCCATGGGTCGGGCCCCTCCCCGGTCAACGGCCGCTCCTGATGTTCCTGCCCCCTCCATGCCCTGGGAGTCAGCATGACCTGCGAGAACCAGGATCTCCAGAGTGTCCGGGGGTGATTGTCTGCCCTTCCAGTCCGCAGGCATGGCAACCCTGACTCCGGTCAGCGGGTCTGCGTCCTGCGGGTGAGGAGCCTTTGCAGCAGTCGTCATGACGCCCGAAAGGATCAGCCCTGCAGTCAGAACCACCGTTGACAGGGCAAGGCGTCTCTGGAGAGCGTTCAGATCGGCGATGACAGCAGTGCTCCGTCGCTGGCCAGTTCCAGTGGATCGGCCAGGGCGAGCTCCAGGGCGATCAGCTCATCGCGGTGGGCCCTCAGGCGAAGTGTGCTGCCGTTGCCTGCGTTCGGCTCGATCAGTCGGATCTGAATCTCCTCCATTCGTCTGGAGCGTCGGATGTACACCCAGCCGGCCAGTGGGCCGAGTGCTGCGAGCAGCAATGGCCACCAGTTCAGGGAGGGGTTCATCTGGCGCACAACCAGACCCAGGCTGCCCGCTCCAACGGTTCCCAGAAGGGAGAGCAGAGCTGCAAGGGGAAGACTGCTGTCCACCTGGCCCCTGTACTCCAGCAGGCAGCGTTCAACATCACCCCCCTGCTGGCTCCATCCCCTCTGTCTCAACCAGCTGTCGAGGCCGTTCAGCACTTCGACCGGCGGCCGCGGGGACCGAACCTCCACCACGGTGGTTCGGTCCTTGCTGGCGGCACGCAGAAAGAAGACCAGTCCGACCCCCAGTAATCCAGTGAGCAGCAGTGTGGACGTCTGGGGAGATGGCATCCGCCGCCGCCTGAACAGTGAGTCTGTTCTAGGTGGTCAGTGGATCATGTTCATGAAGCCAGCGGCTCCAGGGTTCCATCAGCCGTTCGGCCTGTCCCCTGGCGTCCTGGTGGAGATGCAGCATGCGGCGGGGACGACCTCTGCTGGGACAACGCTTGGTGTAGGAGTCCAGCATCTCCTGCTGCTCGAGGAAGTCGACGGCCTGATGCAGCACCGTTTCGGACAGTCGCAGCTTGGGGTGATCACTCTGCAGTCGCTGAAGCAGGCCTGAGGGATAGCTGTCGTTCTTCAGCAGGCAGTCAAGAACCCAGCAGACCGCCAGTTCGAGATCAAGAAAAAGCGGGGGTGGCTGCCGGAAATAGTGTTCGATGTCAGCCAGGCAGGAGCGCGTTGGTTTGCGTTGAGTGAGCATGGAATCAAGCTGTCTCGATTTTGTCTAACCCGGTCTCGTTCTGATTTTCAAGCGCCCAGTTAAAACTCGCTCAATCACCTGCTGAGGCCAGAGTGGAGGGATGTGCTGCAACCTCTTGCTTTCTTGTCATGGCTGAGATTCCGAGTGAGCCCTGCGCCTTTGCAGTCTTTGATGGAGACCTGGATCAGGACTGGTACGACCGCTTCGTGCAGGCGAAGGCTCTCGCTGTCGACACCGAGGCCATGGGACTGATTCATGGTCGCGACCGACTCTGTCTGGTGCAGATCTGCGACGACAGGGACCAGGTTGCCTGCATTCGCATCGGTCTCGGGCAGACGGAGGCCCCTCGGCTCAGGGCTCTGATGGAGTCTGAACTGATTGAGAAGGTGTTCCACTTCGCCAGGTTTGATGTGGCGGCACTGGCCACTGGACTTTCGATTCGCGTCAATCCTGTCTTCTGCACCAAGGTTGGCAGTCGGCTGGCTCGCACGTACACCCCTCGGCATGGTCTCAAGGATCTGGTCATGGAGCTGGTCGGCGTAGAGCTGGACAAGCAGGCCCAGAGCAGTGATTGGGGGCGGGTGGATGAATTGAGTGACACCCAGCTGGCCTATGCCGCCAATGACGCCCGCTATCTGCTTCCAGCCCGCCGTCAGCTCGAGGTGATGCTGCGACGAGAGGGTCGCTGGGAGCTGGCGCAGCGTTGCTTCGCCTGCGTTGCCGTGATGTCAGATCTGGATCGTTTCCGCTTCGTCAACACCTTCGAGCACTGAGCTGATTCAGTCCTCGAGCATGAAGTGCTCATCCTTGGCTTCAGCCTCCAGCAGCGTGTCCAGGTTGCTGGAGGCTGATCCCTCGAGCTGTTGTGTTTTCGCTGCTTCCAGAAGGCTCGTTGCCACTGCCTTTCGGCTCTCAACATCCCGGGCACCGTCCTGGGCTGCCTGCTGGTCAACCCTCCTGCGAGCGGAGGCCTGGCTGATGCTGAGCAGACTTGCCAGTTCCGCACAAAGCCTCAGATAGTCACGGTCCTGGATGGCGGCCATGGCGCTGGGAAGGAAATCCTTCGTTCTGAAGTGAAACCCAGTATCAGCGTTCAGGTGCGAGCTGGCTGATCACCGCCCTGGCAATGGCGTCGCTTCCGCCGGAAGGGCCCATGCGCTGACGGCCCATGCGCCCCATTTCCTGTCGCAACAAAGGGTCCTTCAGAAGCTGTGCGAGCCGCTGGCCCAGCTCCTGCTCCGATGCACAGGTGCGTACGGCACCACCCAGCAGTCGGCTCTGTCGATCAGCGAATCCCCGGGTGAACTGCGGGCCTCGCCCTGGTAATGACAAAGCTGGAATTCCAAGCCCCACCATCTGTTCCGTGGCGGTTCCGGCCGTGGCGACTCCCGCTTCAGCCCAGGCAGCCCATTGCTGGAACCGTCCAGGTCCGATCAACAGCAGAACTGGTCCCCGGACCCAGCATTCAGCCGCTTCAAGGCTTGTGCTCGGAGGGGCACAGCTGCGGAATCCCAGTCTTCTGAGCAGTTGATCCAGCTCGCCCTGGTGGGGGTCGGAACCAAGGGCTGCCAGCACAGCGAGAGGCACCGGGCTGGGCATCTGCATCAGCCCCTGGATCAGGCGACGAAAGTTGGTCAGCGCCTCCGGCATCCGGCTGCCGCACAGCAGCAGGACGCGCCGGCAGCGTTCAAGGCTGGCTGGAGGTTGGGACTGCCGCAGGCCATCCATCATCGGGTTGCCGGGACTGGTCGCCTTGACTCCATGGCGGCGCAGCCCCCTCGCGGTGAGTCGGTCACGCATGGCAACCAGACGGCACGATCGCCTTTTCATCAGATGCCATTCCCAGGGATCCCATTCACTGCCTTTCAGGGCGTGGTATCGATCACTGAGGGCCTGTCCGGGGCCGCTGCTCCAGGTGTAATCACTTTTGGGCGTGCCGATGAACCCGAAACGCCGGCGGGTGCTCCATGCCATCAGCAGCGGCAGCAGATCTCCCACGGCCAGAATCGCTGCGCTGGTTCGGCTCTCTCTGCGCAGGCACACCCATTGCCGCCAGGTGAGCCATGGCAGGCCAGCCATCAAATCGGAGAGAAGAGCTCCCAGGCTCTGATTGCTGAACCCACCGCTGGGCAGTCCGGCGCCTGGACCGATTTTCTGCACCCACCCCCGTTCCACTGCCGCCTCAAAGCAGCTGCCCTGACCCACAAGTGGCAGCACCTTCAGCTTCCAGGACGGCTGCAGCCGATGCAGCGCCTCGATGATTTTCAGGGCGATCAGATCCTCACCATGTCCGTTGCTGATCACCAGCAGAGCCGGGGCGGTCTCGCTGATACGATCCGCCAGTG
>CAYWOE010000022.1:0-13649 GCA_964459855.1 uncultured Synechococcus sp.
CCACCAGCACCCTGTACAGATCCGACCAGTCGACGATCAGCAGATCACCGAACAGAAGAGCCTCGAGATCCAGGCGGATGTTGAACACCGGAATCAGCAGCACCCCCAGGCCGAGGAAACCCGCGAGAACCGTGTTGATCACCGCTTCCTGTCCAGCGGGTTGCCCTCTCTGCATGCGTTCGGCCGCCATGGAACCCAGCAGACCGCTGATCACTCCACCGATCGATGGATCCAGTCCGAACGCAACGGCCACGGCCACACCAGGCAGCACGGCATGGGAGATCAGATTGGCCTGCAGAACCCGTCTCTGGGTGACCAGCAAGGTGCCTGTCACCGGGCAGAGCACTCCCACGAGCAACGCCATGAGCAGAGGAACCAGCCAGAGATCCAGTTCACTCATGAGATGCACTTCCCGGAGCGAGTCGGCGACTGAGCATGTGACGCACCTGCTGCGGTGGTCCATCCGCCAGCACACGGCCATCCAGCACGATCACCCGGTCATACAGCTCGAGAGCAACCCCCCAGTCGTGGTTGCTCACCAGCAGGGTCTGCCCGGCATCGGCGAGCTGACGCATCAGTGCAATCAACTGCTCACGGGATGGAGGATCAATGGCTGCACAGGGTTCATCCAGCAGCAGCACCCGCGAAGGCTGCACCAGTGTTCGCGCCAGCAGTGCACGTTGCTGCTGACCTCCCGAGAGGGAATCCAGTCGACGATTCGCCAGGGTTTCCAGTCCGACGCGCTGCAGTGCCGCGTCCCGATCGCAGCATCCGAAGGAACGGTTCGCCACCGCTCCCAGAGCCACGAACTCGCGCACGGTGATTGGAAAAGACCAGTCAATCCGACCTCTCTGCGGCATCAGCACCACCCGGTCACGACAACTCTGAACCGGCATCCCATCGCAGGCGACCTGTCCGGAAGACGGGGACAAACGACCCTGGAGCAGGTGAAGCAATGTGGATTTGCCGGCACCGTTGGCGCCCACAAGGGCCGTGAGCGATCCAGCTTCCAGAGTCAGTGAAACATCATCAAGAACGACGCGGTTGCCATAGGAAAGAGACAGACCTTGCGCAACGAGGGGGGCAACCCTCATACACCGTGAGAACGATTCTCAGACAACCTATCGAGGCGGCTCGGATACGTCAGTCAACGTCCCACCCGCCGGCAGCCACCTTGCCAGCACGGCTGACTGTTCAAGCACCTCGAAACGGAGCGTGCTGCCGGAGATCAGAGCCACTCTTCCAACATCGTCGCCGGCTTTCTGCACCACCGTCAGCAGCTGATCGCTGACCGGGTCGTAATCGAGCTCGGCTCCTGAACTCAGACGCCAGTCACCCAGCGATCGACGGCGAATCTCTCCGCCCTGGCTGTCGATCTGCAGCAGCGTGTCCTGAGTCTGCAGTCCCGCTTCACGCAGCACCAACCAGAGCCTTTCTCCACCGTTATCGCAGGCTGCCGCCATCACACCGGCCTCCCCGAGCCAGACCTGCTGAGGAGGGCGGGCAGGAATCACCAGCTCGACCGATCGGCGGTAATCCGGCCAGTGACGCACCAACAGGGCGCGACCGGCGCCGGAACAGAAGGCCTTCACCTCCCGACTTCCCGGCAGAGACTGCCGGGAGACACTCTCTGAATCAGGATTGAGAGGCAAAAGCTCCAGACCGTCGTAGGAGGGCACAACAAGCCCGTTGCCATCGGGCAGGAGACGCAGGGGGCCGCTGGCCTCCAGATCCAGGGATCGCTGCTTCTCGCCACTGGACTGAATCCAGGTGCGATCGCTGTCGGGATCGAACCCACCGAGTTGAACCAGCAGCTCTCCAAGCTGGTTACTGCTCAGGTGAGCAAACAGCAGAGCGCCGGAATCGCCGGATTCCAGCTCATCGAGGGGGCCGAGCTGCGGGTCACCGAGACCTTGCACACGACTGCTCAGTGCCCGCTGGCTGAGCTGACGCAACAGCACACGCTGGCGTGCCTCATTGTCATCACTGACCAGGGCAACACCGGAACCGTTCCCCAGTGGTTCGATCTGCAGAATGCGCTGCTGCTGCGGCGCAAGGGACAGCCAGCGGCCGTTTCTCAGACGCAGTTTCAGGACCTCCGCCTCACCGCTGGGCACCACCGCGAGCAGATGTGGCCGCGGATCCCACCAGACAACCTGCTTCTGCAGGGGCAGACGCCTCAGATCCTGGCCAACGAGTTCAAGACGCAGAGGCGCGACGATGGGGCGAGCTGCCTCAACCAGCAGCCGCAGTCGCTCCTGGCGGCCGAGCCAGCTGTGAGGAAGATCCGGAACCAGTGAACTGGCAGCAACCGTGGCACGATCCATCGGTCTGCTGAACACGACATCCAGCGCGGCGGCTCCGGATCGGATGGGCTGGATGGCAACGGACTGAAGCCAGGGTGGTCGTCGCAGCAGAATCTGCTGCTGCAAGAGAGCCAGACCGGCCAGAGCCGTGAGACATCCGATCAGCAGCCGCGGCCGTGTCGATGGGGCTGGAGACCGGGCGCTCATGGCTCGAGCGGGCGGTCAGGCCTGGGGATGACGGTCAGCCGATTCGGCTTCACCACGCTGACCGGCACCCCGTTGCGCTCCTGCACAGTCATCGTCCCCTCGATTTCAAGCCATTGGTCCGCCTGAGGGTCGGCATCAGCCGGCCAGTCCACCGGCAGCCCGGCGGGCGTCGCATCCGCGAGGCAGCAGCGAACGGTCAACCGGGCCAGCTGAAGCGGTTCTCCGGGGCGATCCAGCACGAATCCACTGATCTTCACAGGATCTCCGGCATGCAGTTCGGGATCAGGCTGACTGCGCAGAAGCCTCACCCACTCGGTCAGGGTTCGCTGCTCAGGAGGCAGAAAAAAGCTCAGAGTCGGCGCCGCCGGAAGACTGTCAGGACGGCTTGCGGCCAGATCACTGAACGATGGCTCGGGGGGGACAACCAGAATCAGCATCGCCATCAGCGCGGACAACAGCCAGCCGAAGGGCGAAACGGACCTGCGCCGTCGACCGGACGGACGCAACTGCATCAGTCCCAGCAGCATCAGCACCACACCGGCAATGGCGACCACCGGATGAAACGCCGCATTCAGCAGCAGATCCAGACGGGAGGAGAGGCTGCTCCAGACCAGCACCCACCCCCACAGCGTCAGCACCAGAGCGGGCAGCACTGAGGTTCGGCGCAGGTGATGGAGGGGTCTCATCGGAGCGGGCACCGGATCAGAGCTGAACAAGATTCACCCACTGCCCGATCAGCAGAACCAGCAGTGATGCAGACAACGCCGTCATCGCGATGGCACGGGGAGTGAGCAGAACTGTGAACAACCCGGCCAGCTTGAGATCAACCACAGGCCCCAGCAACAGAAAAGCCAGCAGTGCCCCGGGCGTGACCTGGGCAGCAAAACCGAGCGCCAGAAAGGCATCCACACTCGAGCACACCGACACCACCAGGGCAAGCAGCATCAGGGCAATGATCGACAGCGTCGGTGCACTTCCCAGTGCCAGAAGCCAGCTTCGCGGCAGCCAGGTCTGCACGACGGCGGCCAGAGCACTGCCGATCACCAGCAACGTGAGCAGGCTGAGAAACTCGCGGGTGCTGTGGGACAGCAGTTCACGCGGCATCAGAGTCGCTGATTCGGCCTGGACTTCAGGCCTGGACGGTCCAGCTCCCAGCAGACCTGTCCGGCGTTCCAGCAGTCCAAGACTCGACAGGGGCTGACTGAGCCTGCGCTCTTCGAGCAACGCTCCCTGCAGCAGGCGGGATTCAGGGATCAGCCCGAGCAGAGCACTGAGAGCGAGAGCGATGCAGAAGGCCCCCGCTGGCCGTGCCCACAGCAACCAGGTTTTGTCGGGGAACGCCGCCCAGGTGCTGGCAAGCACGATCGGATTGAGAACCGGAGCCGCGAACAGGAAGCCGAATCCCGTTCCAAGCGGAGCACCACTGGCGAGCAGGCGCCGAGCCACCGGCACATTGCCACATTCACAGGCCGGAAGTGCGAAACCGAGCAGGGCGCCGACAACCGGCGCCAGCAGAGGGTTGCCAGGGAGACGTCGCACCCAGGCTGACTGAGGGACCAGCCAGCGAGCCAGTCCGGCGATCGTGACACCCAGCAGCAGAAAGGGAATGGCCTCAATCAGCAGGCCTTGAAAGATGGCCCAGGCTGTGGCGAGTCGCGTCATTCAGCCCAGGGCTCTCCGGCCACAACCGTGATGGATTTGCAGCTCAAGCTAGAGATCCGTGTCGGCAATGTCGAGATCAGCGTCGTTGAAGGCTGAGCATCACGGAGAATCAGGCAGCCGGCTGCAGAGACTGCTGGCGGAATTTCGTGCGAAGGATGGCGAAATGACTGCTGGTTCCGCAGTGCTCGCGCATCTGAAAAAATCGCCGCACAACGCCATGACAGCAACAACTTTTCAGGCGGATCGCAGCCAACAGGCAACAAGCATCATCAAAGCGGTTGCATCGCCTTGATCCAAACCTTTGATCAGTGATTTTTTAGACGCATTCACCCGGTCGACTCAGTCCATCACTGCTTCGATGAACTGAGTCGGCCAGGGCGATCAGTGAGCCCCGTGGCTGTGTGCTGCACAAGGCATCCAGTGGCTGCCCATCTTGTGCGCTCCCTCGCAGTTGAAGCCTGGAGCAGCGGCCTCGGCCTCAAGCTTTGTGCTGAACACGGCTTGCTTGCCCGTGACAGGTGAGGCGGCCTGGCCGGAGAGAAGGGTGCCGGTGTGGTCATCGCCAGGGACATGGTGGGCCCGGGCTGATTGTGCTCCCACGAGTGTGAGTGCGGCCAGTGCGACCAGGGAACCCCGAACGACGGATCGGTTGGTGAGGAGCATCAGGCTGGACAACGCAGATGTGTTTCCACCATTCTCCAACATCGGAAGTGACATCGATGCGCCCCTTTACGAACTAGCGGGCATCAAATGGTGCGGACGAGTGATGCAGCACGATGCGAACCGAGCCATCCATTTCACGAATGAATGTCATGGTTTTCTCCGGAGCCGCCGTCTGTCCCTGTGCGTCGGTGAGGATGAACTGGCCCATGGTGTTGGCGGTGTTGCCCAGCAGCTGCACAACGTCATCCTTGATCTCGCACTTGACCCAGTTGCGATAGGTGGCGAAGCCCAGCTTCTTGCCGCGGAACAGCGGTATCGAGGGATCCGGTCCGACGAAATACGCCAGAGCGCCATCCCGGGTGGAGCGGAAGGTGTCCTCACCGGTGGCGTAGGTGGGCTTGAAGGCCACCGGCCCGTAATTGAACGCGTAGGCGGCATCGATCACCGCCGCCGCCTTGGCCCTTGCAGCGTCATAACCTCCGCTCTGATAAGCGGCGCTGATCGCCAGCAGACCGTCACACCAGCCTCTCTGTATCTCACTGACCTCTGCTTCGGTGATCGCTGTGCTGAACACCTGCACAGCCGGTCTGGACTGAACCTCGGCGCAGATGAAGGATGTGGCAGCCAGAACAACCGCTGCCACTGATGAGCGACGCATCAAATCCATGGAGCAAGCTTCGATAGACGTTGTCTAGCTAGATCCTCTGCAGGCGCAAACGATTGATCCGGGACCTCAGGAGGAGGGGCGGCAGAAGATTCCGTGACGGGGAGCCAGCAGGAACGCCATCAGAAACAGACCTGTCTGCACGAGAACGATGCAGCCGGCTGTGGAGCTGTCGGTCCAGTAGCTGAGGTAAACCCCGAGAAGACTCGACAGCACACTGCTGCCGATCGCCAGCCAGGTCATCCGATCGAAACGATCCGTGAGCAGGTAGGCCGTGGCACCGGGAGTCACCAGCATGGCCACCACAAGAATGATTCCCACCGTCTGCAGACCGGCCACCGCCGCCAGCGAGAGCACAGACAGCAGCAGGTAATGAAGCAGGCCGGTGTTGATGCCGATCGAGCGGGCGTGGGTGGGATCGAAGCAGAACAGCAGAAGGTCCCTGCGGAACAACAGCAGCAGCGCCACAACGACAAGACAGATCAGCCAGGTCTGCTGGATGTCAGCCGCAGAGATACCCAGAACGTTTCCGAACAGAATCTGGGTGAGATCGATGTTGCTGCGTGTCTTGGACACCAGCACAAGGCCGAGAGCGAAGAAGCCTGTGAAAACCAGGCCGATCACCGTGTCTTCCTTGATGCGCGACTTCTGCTTCACGAATCCGATGGCGGCCACCGAGCCCACTCCGAACACGAAAGCCCCGAGCGAAAACGGCAGCCCCAGTGCATAGGCCAGCACCACGCCGGGAAGAACGGCATGAGACACGGCATCACCCATCAGGGCCCACCCCTTGAGTGTCATGTAGCAGGAGAGCAAACCGCACACGCCGCCGACCAGAGCGCTGATCACCAGAGCACGCACCATGAAGTCATGGCGGAGGGGTTCCAGCAACAGCTCAGACAAGGTGAAGACTCCCCTGATCAGGCCCCTGTTGCAGCAAGCGACTCGCCGGGCAGCGGAGGAACGTCATGGAGCCTGCCCCCGCATCACATCAGGAGGAAGACCACCGAATGCCTGGGAGAGATTCTCCGGTGTGAACACCTCCGAGGTTTCCCCGTAGGCCAGCACCGTCTTGTTGATCAGCACCACAACATCACAGAAATCCCTCACATGGCTGAGGTCATGGGTGGAGATCAGAATCGAACACGATTGATTGCGCATCTGCAGAAACAGTTCCGCCATCAGCTTCTCCGTGCGCACATCCACTCCGTTGAAGGGCTCGTCGAGCAGAAGCACCGATGCGCGCTGAGCGATGGCTCTTGCCAGAAAGGCACGTTTGCGCTGCCCGCCGGAGAGGGCTGAGAGAGGGCGGTCCCTCAGATCCAGCAGTTCAACGCGCTCCAGCGCATCGCGCACCGCCAGCCGATCGGACTGACGGGGGATGCGCAGAAGATTCATCGAGCCGTAGCGGCCCATCATCGCCACGTCCCAGACGGAGACAGGGAAGTCGCAGTCAATGCCCTCGCTCTGCGGCACATAGGCCACAGCCTGATCACGCTGGGCTTCGGCCACCTTCAGTCCGTTGATGCGGATCCTTCCCCGGGAAGGACGCACAAAACCGGTGAGCGCCTTGAACAGGGTGGACTTTCCGGCTCCATTCATCCCCACCATTCCGCAGATGCAGCCGGCGGGCAGGGTCAGCGACGCGTCATAGAGCGCCACAGAGCCGTTGTAATCAACACAGAGCTGCTCAGCTGCGATCCGAATCGTCATGGCATTGGATCGGAGTTGGAACTGAGACCTGATTGGATGAGTTTCACATTGTGGCGCTGCAGATCAAGCAGGGTTGCGGCAGGACCGTTGCGATCCGATAAGGAATCAACGTAGAAATTGCCGCCGAAACGGCTTCCGGCAGCCCTGGCCACCTCACGCTGAGCCTTGTCGCTCACGGTGGTTTCGCAGAAAACGGCAGGAACCTGATCACGTTTGACCCGTTCAATCAGTCGACCCATGCGGCGTGGCGAGATCTGACTTTCAGCGTTGACCGGCCACAGATAAGCCTCTTCAAGGTCGTAGTCGCGCGCCAGATAACTGAACGCGCCTTCGCAGGTCACCAGCAGACGCTGGTCAGGAGGTAGCGCCTGCAGTGAGGTGCGGAGTTCGTCATCGAGCGCCTGGAGACTGGCTTTGTACGCCACGCCGTTGGCCGCATACTGCGACGCGCCATCAGGATCGAGCTGTGAAAAGGCCTCGACCAGCCTGTCCACATAGATCTGAGCAGCCTGGGGCGACATCCAGGCGTGGGGATTGGGTTTTCCGGCGTAGGCATCCTCCTCGATCAACAGTGGTTCAACACCATCGCTGAGCGTCACGGTGGGCACATCCCCCGCCGCCTCCGTGAAACGCCTGGCCCAGAGCTCGAGTCCAAGCCCGTTTTCAATGATCAGGTCGGCTCCTGAAGCGCGCTCGATATCGCTTGGCGTGAATTCATAACCATGAATTTCCGCTCCCGGTTTGGTGATGGATTCCACCTGAAGCCTCTCTCCGGCGACATTGCGGGCCATGTCGGCCAGGATCGTGAACGTGGTCAGAACCTTGGGACGGCTGTCGGAAGCGGAGGACGACAACCGTGACGGGCTGCCACAGGCAGCGGTGATGCAGAGCAGACCGGCCCAGATCACTGCAGAGGGCAGGCCTCGCTTCAACAAACCGCAGACACCCGCCCGAAAAATCTGCGAAGAGCTTAGAAGACTCTCCAGACCTGAAAGTCATTCCGGGTTACCTGCGACCACTTGCATGAACTCGAATGCCACCAGCTCGTGCGTCATGCCATGCAGGCGATGCAGGCAATTGAGCTGAAGCCCCTGCCGGATGGCAATCAGTCGTCGAAATCGTGATCGTGCTTGTTCATGGCCTCCACGACGAGATCATGGATCATCAGCTTCACTTCCATGTTGCTGTGATGCACGACTAGACGCTGAATCGCGTAGTACACGATCAACATCACGGGAAGGATCAGAACAGAGACAATCTCGTACATGGGGTCTTCGATGCATGCCAGCGGCGATGAGCCGTGGCACTGAATGCCTCGACCGACATGATGGCTCCGATCTGATTCCCAGGCCGCAGTTCTGAGCGACAAACGCCACATGTGGTGGCAGTGCATCGCCTGCTTGCAGTGCTGGGTGAGATGCATCACCAGTTCACCGATGCAGATCGCGACTGACACCAGATCTGGGGCTTGCATCAGGCCACACACCAGACCTATTGATGGAGTCGGCCGGGTGATGGGGACATCAATCGCCGGCTTCAGGCTCCCCGATCGCTGATCGGGGATTTTTTTTGGCGCCGGCAGCGTTCAGAGCAGTAGCGAACCTCATCCCAGACGTCTTTCCATTTCTTGCGCCACTGGAACGGCCTGCCGCAGACAGGGCAGGTTTTTGTGGGTCGATCGCGGGGGCGTTTCACAGCATCACCGTTCGACCCGGCTGATTCATTCCAGGCATCACGACAGTGATCGGATCCCCATTCATCAGGAGCTCAGCCGTCATGAGCATGAACATCGATCCCGAAGCTAGAGCAGAAATCGCTGCGCCCATCGAGGCGGTGCGATGACGATTCTCCATTCCGCCGAGGGCCCGGGAACCGGATGATTCAGAAACTGCAGCTCTGAAACGCAAATGGACTGACACGTTGAGGATCGATCATCCGCAACAGATTGCCGACAATCAGGAGGTGCGATCAAGTGCAGAAGACCTGACGGAATCACGCAAACCCTGAACACGCAGCAAAAAATCTTTAGTAAAAATAAATACCTATTTGAGATTTAAGAAGCGCCTGTTCGCTGATCCCATGAAGGTCATAGTTTGCACACATTCGTCTCCTGGAATGATATGGCTCCGCATCAATCCGCCCCATCCTGTTTCATGCACTGGAGCGTCCAACGCGTCACCAATAATCTGTTTTCGGTGTCAGCCACCAGTGATGGCCTCGATTACACCCACGTTGGCAACTACCGAACCGTGGAAGATGCCAACAGGGCCGGTCGACGTTTTGTTTCAGCCCGCGCACATGAACATGGCCGCACAACCCATGATCAGGTGAGGCAGCTCGCCGGATGAACGGTTGACCACTGAAGGCCAGGGTCGCGGATTGTGAATCCTGGCTAGCGAGGGGGGGAAACTCCCACTCCCTCCTCGCCATGGCACTCGATGATCAGTGCGTTTCGATTCATCCCTACTTCCGGATCCCTTCAGAACGAGCTGAAGAGGTGATGGAACTGTGCAGAGAGTTCGTGCAGCGTTCCAGTCAGGAACCTCTTTGCCTTTATTACGGCTTTTCCAGGTCAGGCAACCAGCTGCATTGCCGCGAGGGCTACCGGGGCGCTGCTGGGGCTCTGGCACATCTCGAAAACGTTGGCGCCCAATTGCAGGCATTTCTGCAGATCTGCGAACTGACGAAGCTTGAAGTGCACGGACCCTGCGAGGAACTTGAGACACTTCGGCCTGCACTGAAGGATTTCCCAGTGGAATTTTTTGAACTGCAGATGGGTTTCCGACGCTGAAAGCATGCCCGCCATGGCGGCAGCGATCGCAGGAACGCAAAATTCACAGCCTTTAGGTGAGGAGTCACTGAAAAACCCAAGCAACCGTGTGATCTGCAACAAATCGTTTGGTTCAGACCGATACCTTGCGCTCACTCCCCCATGGAGATCGGCATGAACGGCAGCATTCAGCTCAGCACCGAACAGCACTTCCAGATTGAGCAGTTCAATCGTGCCCTTGAAACGACACAGGACCCTGATCAACTTCGTCAGCTGGCCAGACAGCTGATGCAGGCATGGCAGACCCAGAAAGCCGCCACTTCCTGGGTGCTCAGACAGGAAGCACCGCCGTTCATCGCAGGTGGTGGCTGACGCCGATGATTTCAGCAGTCATCGCTCAAAAAGCACAGGTTCGCTGTGCCCAAAGAAGCTTCGACCTTCACAACTTCCCGGCGCAGCCTTTAGGTTTTTGCAAGGATTTGACCATTCATGGTTGAGCTTTACCTGAACGCCAAGCTTCACAGCAGGATCAGCGAGGACGCCTATCGCTCCCTGCTCACACGCAAGGACCTCGATGATCAGGATCTCAAGCTTCGCAGTGACCTGCTCAGACAGGTGGACAACGGTTCCATCAGGCTGACCTGAACGGCGGCATCTCCCTCTTGTTTCAGCCGAGCGATCCCCGCTTCTGGAGAGCCTTGCTGGGCGTCATCTCCCTGCTGGTGGGATGTTCCCTCGCCTGGTTGATGCTCAGTCTCTGACTGAATTTCCCGGCATGAAAGCTCCACTCGCCGCAGCTGTCGGCGAATGGGCCTTCGCCCGCGGCTGAGTCACCACACGCACGAGCTTTCACAGATTGCATGCCTCGGCGGCGGGCAGGGGCCTTCCACACAATTTTTTCGGATCCTCGGGGAGCCTGTTCAGATCATCAACATCCAGAGCAGCGAGGCGACAGCCACCCCTGCAGCAACACCCAGCAGAGCAAGCATCAGCAGACTGCCACCGGCGAACCAGAGCAGACGACGGAAGGTCTCTGGAAACAGAAGATGAAGGCTGAGCCCCAGAGCCACGGGCCAGAGGGGCGGAATGATCAGACAGACAACGGTGAAAAGACCGAGTTTCAGGCGACGACGCTGTGTCTGTTCCTGCTGGAGTCGCAACAAGTTCTGGTCACGCTCAAGCTGCTCAAGCTCATCATCACTGAGCCAGCGCCCCAGTTCCCGAGCCCTGATTAACTCCCTTTCCAGCTGTTGTTGTGACATCGACCGAGCCATTCCCTGATGGTATTCAGCGATGGTTGCTTGTGTCGCTCTTCAACCAGGATCGCTCAAGAGATGCACGCGCCTTCTCGGGATCGAGCGCATTCAGACGCTGCTGCGCCTTCATCCTGGTGCGGAACGGCCCGGTGAGTCTCCAGAAGCGCAGTGCCGAAGCAACCGCCACCACAGCCCAGGCCACCAGTATCCAGCGCGGATCGTGCAGTGACATACCAACGATTTCGTCCCTCAACGTTAGGCAGCTTTGGGCGGCAGGCGAACCGTTTATGGTCCAGCCCTCGGAACAGGGGCCATGCCTTGCCAGGTGGACAATCAAGTGGTCGTGATCTGCCGATCGGACGAAAGCGCATGGCGACCGAAAGGATTGAACGGAGCTCCGATCGGGTCCTATTCGATCGGCATCGATCCGGTCACAGGAAAGCTGCGCAGTGAACGCAGGCTCGAGAGCTGCCTGCATAGCTTCAGCCACCGTGAAGGAGGCACACTGATTGAGCTGTCCAGCGAGGGCGGAGGAGTGATCGCCCTCGACACGATCGAACTGCCCCTCAGCACCCTGGCAGTGGTGCGTCTGATCTCAAGTCGCCAGGGCGATGACATCCATCTGGTGGAGGGGGTGAAAGCCGAGGATCTCTCGGCCTACAACTGGGGGCTGGAAGGGAAAGACAGGTTCCAGCTGTTCCATGACCCGACTCCACCCAGGCAATGGACAGGCAGCCTCAGTGACTGGCGACGAAGTGCGACCTACCTCAGGCATCAGCGGAGCTTCGATCAGAAGCTGAGGCGGGAGTTCGCGGCAGCGGTGCAGGCTCTCTCCATTCACATCAGTGCCGAAGATCAGAAAGTCTTCGATGCGTTCATCAGCCAGGCCTGCGCGGATAACGCAGGTTTGTACTGGGATATCCGCAAAGCCTCTGCTGTGTATGCCCTGCAGGGAACCTTCAGCGGGAACGACCTCAGCCGGATGGTTTATCTGGCGCAGGAAGGCATCGACACGCGTCAGCTTCCATTTGAATGTTCAGCCCAGCAGGTTGTCAAAGCCCTCTTCGATCACTGCAAGCTCAACGCGGAAATCCTCAGCGAGGCTGAAATCTGGGATGCACAGACACGCTATGACCTGCTGACGCTCGATCAACTGATCACAATCGTGCGCACGAAAACGAAGCACAAATCCTTCCTCTACCAATGGCTCTGGCGCATGCAAGGCAAACCCGATCCCGCGCTGATCGAAAGCCCTGACGTGTATGAACTCTTCCGGGAAGAGCTGATCGTCGATCGCGACAGAATCCTGGAGGCCTTCGCTGTTGAAGGGGCCCTGGAAGTTGACTATCGCGACCAGGTGGTCAATTCGATGCTGCGTGATGACGGCTGGACCCTGAGGGAGACCGACACACATCTCGACAATCTCTACAAAGGCCAGTCAATGCCTGGTCTTGAAAAGGATTCAGAACCTGAATGAGTGATTGGTTCTGGGAGGAATTGAATCAGCTCATTCTCTTGCAGACGACTGCTGCTCCATGACTTCGGTGAGTCGTGTGATGGCTGAGGCGAGCTGCACCTGTGGATCAGGTGTTGATGCCTCAACGGTTTTCTCTCTGCGTTTGGTTTTTTCAACAGCTCTGACAATGATGAAACAGACAAAAGCAATGACAATGAAGTTGATCAACGCAACAATGATTTCCCCACCAGGCAACTGGGACAAAGATTGAACATTAGCCTTGTCCATTGCAGGCTCAAGTGCATTGGACATAATCAACTTGACTGTCGAGTCGACCACTTTCCCAAAGGCTCCAGCAATGATGACTGCAACTGCCAGGTCAACAACATTGCCTTTATTGATGAATGCCTTGAAATCCGATAGAAGTGTCAGCTTAGCTGCCATGCTTGAGTAGTCGTCTGACGATTGTTTAGCGTCAAAATCCGAACTTTTCAACTATTTTTTTATCTTTGCACAGCGGCAATACAATCTCACCCAGCCTTGAGACTTGCTCCGCCAGCGACGTGACTCAGCAATCTCTTTCACTGCAGACATCCCATATCTCAAGCCCGCCTGATGATCCAAGTGACTGGATCCCCACAGATGTCAACTGGAAGCATCTGTGCTTGCTGCGAAAGCAATTGAGATCTCATCAGTTGATGGTCATTGCTGAATCGTGATTGATCCGTGAGTGATGACAACTGAACTGAACTCCAGGCGTAACTGACAGATTCGAGCGGAATGGGCAGCGCATTCGGGATACAGGGTTGTAGCTCCCCGGCGGCATCACAACTAGCTTGGGTTGCCAACGGTTCTGCCCCGCAGACAGTCTCCCCATGGAACGCATCGACGGTCGAATTCTGATCGGTGTGATCGGAGTGCTGCTGCTGGCGGCTGCGGCCTATGAGTACTC
>CAYWOE010000023.1:0-13603 GCA_964459855.1 uncultured Synechococcus sp.
CGGATGGTGCGGGCCTTGGTGGGGCTCTCAACGATGACCAGAGTGTGCGCCAAAGAAGGGCAGATAACCGTCACCCTCTTTATCGCACCGCCGCTCAAGTTGCAGCGAATAGGCGTGATGTTTCAAGGAGGAACGGCAGCGCGGCTAAAGTCGCCCGATCTGCTCCGCCCTGCACGCGCCATGCCCGAGATGGGTGCCCTGCTTCTCGACACCCAGCCGATGACCGCGCCGGGTGACCTGCTCAATCTTGCGCTGAACGCCGGTGCCGTCGCCCCGGAGGGCGCTGTCCTGCTGGCGATGCTGGCCACTCTGCTGGTGGATCTGGCCGGCGAGAAAGTCGCCGTGCGCTGGGTCCCACCCATCTGTTACGCAGGGCTGGGAACGGCACTGGTGCTGCTCGCATTCCAGTGGAATGCCCCCCTTGAACCCTCCTTCCTGGGTGCATTCCTCTCCGATCACCTGGCGATCGCCTTCCGGGCTGTTGTGGCCTGCTCAACACTGCTTTCCCTGCTGATCAGCTGGCGCTACGCCGAACAGGGGGGAACTCCTGTCGGTGAATATGCGGCGATCCTGCTGGCGGCCACCCTCGGAGGCATGCTTCTGTGCGGTGCCACCGACCTGGTGAGCGTGTTCGTCTCTCTGGAGACCCTGTCCGTCGCCAGCTATCTGCTGTCGGGCTACATGAAGCGCGATTCACGCAGTTCTGAGGCGGCACTGAAATATCTGCTCGTGGGCTCAGCCGCGGCTGCGGTGTTTCTCTACGGCTCATCGCTGCTCTACGGACTCAGCGGCTCCACCAACCTTGAGGCCATTGGACAGTCTCTACTGAACAGCCCAACACCACTGGCAGCCTTGTCACTGGTGTTTGTGCTGGCAACCGTCGCGTTCAAGATCGCAGCGGTGCCCTTTCACCAGTGGACGCCGGATGTCTACGAGGGTTCTCCGACTCCTGTGGTGGCCTTCCTGTCGGTCGGTTCCAAAGCCGCGGGATTCGCACTGGCCCTCCGTCTCCTGGTTGGCTGTTTCGGCAGCTTCGACACCCAGTGGAAACTCCTCTTCACCGTCCTCGCGGTGCTGAGCATGACCCTCGGCAACGTCGTTGCGCTTGCGCAGACCTCGATGAAAAGGATGCTGGCCTACAGCTCCATCGGACAGGCCGGGTTCGTGATGATCGGCCTGGTGTGCGGCACCGAAGACGGCTTCGCCGCGATGGTCCTCTACATGGCCGCCTACCTGTTCATGAATCTGGGGGCCTTCGCCTGCATCATCCTGTTCTCGATTCGCACCGGCAGTGATCGCATCTCCGATTACGCAGGTCTCTATCAAAAGGATCCGCTGATCACGCTCGGGCTCAGCCTCTGCCTGCTGTCGCTGGGAGGCATCCCACCAATGCTGGGCTTCTTCGGAAAGATCTATCTGTTCTTCGCCGGCTGGGCTGACCACCAGTACCTGCTTGTTGTGGTCGGACTGATCACCTCGGTGGTGTCGATCTACTACTACATCGGGGTCATCAAGATGATGGTGGTGAAGGAGCCTCAGGAAGCATCGGATGCGGTGAAGGCCTACCCACCGATCCAGTGGAACACTCTTGGCCTGCCGCCGCTCCGCGCTGCTCTGGTGACCTGCGTTGTCGTCACAGCCGTTGGCGGCATTCTCTCCAACCCGCTCTTCCAGTGGGCAAGCGATGCCGTTGCCGGAACGCCGATCCTGCAACAGGCGATCGCCGATGCCTCCGGAGCCACCCTTGGCTGACAGGGAAACGGACCAGCGCTCCCCTGTCGCTGAACTGTGCGGAGTCGACAAGGTCTATGGATCCGGTGCAGGCCTGGTCAGAGCCCTCGACCAGCTGGATCTGACCGTTTGCAGGGGCGATTACCTCGCCGTGATGGGTGCCAGCGGCTCCGGCAAAAGCACAGCAATGAACATTCTGGGCTGTCTCGATCGCCCCAGCAGCGGCTCTTATCACCTCAACGGTGAAGCAGTGGAGGATCTTGATGATGATGCCCTGGCGGATCTGCGCAATCAGCAGCTGGGGTTCGTCTTTCAGCAATTCCATCTTCTGCCCCACGCGACGGCTCTCGAGAACGTCATGCTGCCGATGATCTATGCGGGGATTTCAGCTCAACAGAGACGGGAGAAGGCCTCTGAAGCGCTGGAACGCGTCGGCCTGGCGGAAAGGATGCAGAACAAGCCCAACCAGCTTTCGGGCGGCCAGCAGCAGAGAGTGGCCATTGCCAGAGCCATCATCAACCAGCCTGCTCTCCTGCTGGCAGACGAACCAACGGGAGCCCTCGACTCGCGCACCACGGACGACGTGCTGAATCTGTTTGATGCGCTGCACGACCAGGGCATCACGCTGGTGCTCGTCACCCACGAAGACGATGTGGCTGCGCGCGCTGAACGGGTGGCTCATTTCCGTGACGGCAGGGTCGAACGCTGGGATGGTCGTGCCGACGCCGCAGGGCCGTCTGGATCGGACTGATTAGGCTGGTTTTGAGTGAACCGGATTGAATGGTCTCCTCAGCCACTCCCAAAACCAGGCTCCTGCTGGTGGACGACGAGTCACGCCTGACGGAACTGCTGAAGATGGAACTGGAGGTTGAGGGTTATGAGGTGGATGTGGCGGCGGATGGAGCCACGGGCCTGATCCGCGCCCGCAGTGAACCATCACCGGACCTGATCGTGCTCGACTGGAATCTTCCCGATTTCAGCGGAGTGGACATCTGCCAGCGGATCCGCAGCAGCGCCATCACCACCCCGATCCTGATGCTCACAGGCCACGACGACATCGCAGATCGTGTGATGGCCCTGGATGCCGGCGTGGATGACTACCTGGTCAAGCCCTTCTCCATCGAGGAGCTGATGGCTCGACTGAGGGCGATGCAGCGGCGGGCCAGCACCTTCTCAGCAACCAACGAGGATGGGCAGCATCCTGAAACGCTTCAGGTGGGAGATCTGCAGATGAACACCGGCACCCGGGACGTGAGCAGATCCGGCCGCCTGATTCAGCTGTCCGTCAAGGAATACGAGTTGCTCAACTTCCTCATGCGTGGTCAGGGGAAGGTGCTCGAGCGCGCTGAAATCATGCGCGGAGTGTGGGGCGAGAACTTCTATGGCGATGACAATCTTCTCGATGTCTACATCCGCTATCTGCGCCAGAAGATCGAATCGAAGCAACATCCCCCACTGATCCACACGGTCAGGGGAGTGGGCTTCATCCTGCGCGAAGAGCGACAGCCTGAAGCCTCATGAATCCTGAGATCGCTCCAGACTGTGCATCAGCTGACCCACGAGCAGCGACACGGCATCGGCGCCTGCGGCGGTGAGCGGGGTGAGATCCAGATCGCCGGGGTCCACGGCCACCCAGCCACCGGCTTCGGGCTTGCGCAGTTCAAAGTGAAGATGGGGCCCCGTGCTGAGTCCGGTGCTGCCGACACGACCGATCACTTCGCCCTGACGAACCTTCTGGCCAGGCTTCACATAGATCTCTGAAAGATGTCCGTACAGAGTCCGGCGCCTGGGCTGATCATGATCCAGCTCCACAGCGATTCCGTAACCACCGGCGAGACCACTGCTGAGCACGCTTCCTGACAACGCTGCAACAACCGGGGTCCCCTCAGGGGCGGCAAGGTCCTTGCCGGCATGCATCAGCCACCTCCCGATGATGGGATGGATCCGCCAGCCGAACTCACTGGTGGTGATGGCTGAGCCGATGATCGGGAACAGCAGCTTGCGATTTCCGTTACCGACGACCGCAGCAGGACGGGGCGACACGGCAAAGACCTTCTCGAGACGGAAACCGGCGGATGAGCCTGCCAGCAAAGCCTTCACAGGAACGGAGATCGGCGGCAGCAGGGAGCCATCACTGCCGCGACGGGGCAGTCCCGTCAGCGTTTCATCGCGACCTCTGAGCACGACGCGCGGTTGCAGACGCGTGCCACGCCGACGCACGGCGACACCACTGCTGCACTCCTGCTTCGAAAGCGCACCGTTGCGGCAGGCCTGCTGAAACGCAGGTACATCAATGGGGAGGGAGTTGTCTCCTGTTTCCAGCTGCCGTCGTTCACTGGGAGTGATGACGCGATTTCGCTCCAGAGAGTCCAGAGAGCGATCGAAGCTGACCGGCGGCGGAAGCGGCCCGAGCTCAGGCGGATGCACAGGCCCCTGCAGGGCCGGAATGGAGAGCAGAACGGGTGCGGCAAGCCAGCGCAGAACCAACGGATCGGAGCGATCTCATCAAGCGAGACTCTAGAGATTCTGTTCAGGGCTGTCCGTCCAGCGAGTCCAGCTGGTTCTCCGGGTCCCTTGTTCCAGAAGCAGCTGCCCGTCGATGCCGATCCCGCGGATTCGCCAGACGTTTCCGGTGCCGGGGTCAGCAACTGATTCGGCCCAGAGGCACTGTTCCGCGCGACGGACCACACCGGCGGGATCGACGGCCAGCTCGCAGGCGCGATCGAGCGAGCGCAGCACGGCCTCCTGCCAGACCCTCAGCCTGCATCGCCCCGGAGACAGAAGCTGCCGGAGAGACACCGCACCGGCAGGCACCGAATTGTTCACGTTCAGACCGATGCCGATCCTGGCGAGACGGACACAACGACCTCGGAACACAAGGCTGGGCAGCACACCGGCCAGCTTGCGCGATTCAACGATCAGGTCGTTGGGCCACTTGATGGACACTCTCAGACCACAGGACTCGATCTGCTCCGCCAGGGCAAGGGCCACGGTGAGCCCGAACAGTCCTGTCGAACAGTCCTGCTGAGGCCAGGGCAGTGCCGCACTCAGCCAGACACCGCCGACAGGTGCCATCCAGCGGCGTCCGTACTGGCCGTGACCGCAAATCTGATGATCAGCCAGAACCGCCCTTGCGTGAACACCGCGCCAGGGCTGCTGCCTGAGCCAATCTGACAGTTCGGTCTCGGTGCTGGCGCAGACGCCCAGACGTCTCAGCATCCAGGAGTCATGCCCATCACGCCGCAGATCATGGAGCAGGCGACCGCGGCCGACATGGGCGGATTTCAATGGTGGCGGTCCCACCAGGGATGCAGTCGATGCACAGCATCCTCGAGTTCCTCGACCGGGCGCACGAGCGCCAGCCTTAACCAGCCACGTCCTGCATCACCGAAACCGGAACCGGGTGTCAGAGCCACTCCGCAATGCTCAAGCAGCTCAGCCGCGAGCTGCTCATCGCTCCAACGCCTGGCGCTTGCCCATTCCGGAATGGGCATCCAGAGGTAGAGCGCCATCGACGGCTTCGGCACGCTCCAGCCCAGATCAGCCAGAGCCTGACGCATGCTGTCGCGTCTCTGGCGATACACGGGCAGCAGTTGTGATGGCCAGTCGGCATGTTGATCGAGCGCCAGCACGGCGCCTCGCTGAAGGGCCCTGCACTGGTTGAAATCCACCACACCTTTGAGCTGGCGCAACGCCTGGATCAACGGCGCCGCACCCACCGCGAACGCCAGCCTGAACCCCCCGAGGCACCAGCCCTTGGACAGGGAAAAGAACTCAATTCCCCGCTCACGCCAGTGGGCACAACGCAGCAGCGAGGGGGAGTCACCTTCCAGCGCCAGATCCACATAGGGATTGTCGTGAGCCAGCACCAGATCGTGCTGGACGCAGCGCTGCATTGCCTCATCCAGCCAGGACTGATCTCCGGTGCAGGCGGTGGGATTGTGAGGGAAACCCATCACCATCAGACGCAGTCGCCGCCACTGCTCCACAGAGAGCGCATCAAAGTCGGGCCGCCAGCCCCGTTCAGCGGTGAGGGGGAGGGTCTGAATATCAGCATCAGCAAGTTGAAGCCCTCCCCGGTGGGAGGGGTAGGACGGATCGAGAATCAGCGCCGAATCGCCGGGATCAAGCACCACCAGCGGCAGATGGGCCGTGCCCTCCTGCGATCCCACCAGCATCAGCACCTCGGTCTCGGCATCCACACGCACACCGAAGCGCCGTTCACACCAGGCTGCTGCAGCCTCTCTGAACGACTGCGTTCCTGCGTGCAGGCAGTAGGACGCGCTTGAGGGGTCCCGGAGCACTTCGGCCATGGCCTCAACGGCATCGGCCGGCGGTGGGAGATCGGTGGAACCGAGTGAGAGATCGATCAGCTCCTGATCCACATGCCGTCCGCTGTCGACGTATGCAGCCTTACGTCGGTCGTTGCGATCAAACACACCGCTGCCGAGACGTGAAAGGCGATCAGAGGTGATCATCCGGGCAATGCACTGCAGTTGAGGGCGATCCAGCGCTCAGGGACTGAATCAGATCTTGTCAATGGATCGACGAAGCTCCTCGAGATCGTTGTCAACCTCGGAAACGTTCACAGGCTGAACGGCATCATCCTTGCCCTGGTCCGCCGCCGGGAGTGCAACAGCCTCGGGCCCACCGGCCAGCTGCTGACGCAGTGCAGCGAGATCATCATCAACATCATCCCCCCCTTCAAGGGCTGCGAACTGGCTCTCCAGATCAGCACCTGCCAGCTCAGCCGCGGCCTGACTGCTGGCTTCCATCGCCTGCACCTTGTCCTCCATCCGCTCGAAGGCCGCCATGGCTGAATTGCTGCCCATGTTCCCCACAGCGCTCTGAAGCTGCTGCTGAGCCTTGGCCGCCTGAGCCCTGGCCTTGAGCATGTCCTTCTTGGTGCGGGCCTCCGCGATCTTGCCCTCGAGTGCCACAAGACTTTTCTTCAGCGTTTCGACCTGCGCGTCCTGCCCCTGCACCTGCTTGGCCAGGGAAGCGGAGGTCTCCTGAAAGGTCTTGCGCCGGGTGAGAGCCTCTCGGGCCAGATCTTCCTCGTTCTTCTTGAGCGCCAGTTCGGCCCTTTCGTACCAGGTGCGCGCCTGGGATTCCGCCTGATCAGCCTGGTTGCGGAGACGCTTCTGACTGGCGATCGCCATGGCGACGGCCTGGCGGAGCTTCACCAGATCCTCCTGCATGTCCGCCACGGACTGATCGAGGATCTTCACAGGGTCCTCGGCCTTGCTCACGAGGTCGTTGACGTTGGCGCGCAGCAGTCGGCTGAGCCGGTCGAAGAAACCCATGGATCGGGGCGAGCAGCAGCCTGAGGGTAGCGAGCAAATCAATGGCGCCTGCCTAAGGTCGATTCAAAAATCGGCAGACGGCATGGGTCGGGCCCTGAAATCGCAGCGCCGCCGCTTCGGGAAGGGTGAACTGCTCATACCTCCCGAACCGGCACCGGTTCAGCCCATCAGCGGATGCCTGGAGGCACTCAAGAGCAACTGGAGACGGGAAGGCTCCATGGCTGCGCTCTGGCAGGACTGGCCGAAGCTGGCCGGAGATGCCCTTTCAAGTCATTGCCAGCCGCTGACGCTGCGCAGCGGAATGCTGACCGTGGGAGCCAGCCATCCCCAGTGGAGACAGGCCCTGCTTTACAGCAAGCCGCAGCTGCTTGCTGCCATCCGAGCGGCAGGCCATCCCGTTCGCGATCTGCGCATTCAGCAGTATCACCCTGCGCCTCGTCAGGACGCCGGCGACCCACTCGAGGAATGGAAACGCCACCCCAGTCGCATTGATGTGCATGGAAGCGCCCCATGCCCTCGCTGTGGGACGCCATCTCCCATGGGGGAGATGGCGCAGTGGGGGCATTGCAGCTTCTGTCGCCGCGTCGAACTGAGCGAATTGTCAGACCTTGATGCTCGCGATCAGTAGCGCTCGGGCCTTGGTCTTCGCCAGGTGAGATCCACCCCCTCATCGCTCAGATCCTCAGCGCGCTGCTCAAGCCTGGATCGATCCAGACGCCACAGCTCGTAGATACCGGCTTCCGCAAGCTTCTGTGGCCTGAGGCCTTGCCAGTGCTGTTTGGCTGCCGTTCCCCGGTTGATGACGACAAGCACAGAGGGCGAGGCGCCCGCCTCAGTGAGGGGAAGGCCCTGAAAGCCCCGTCGCCGCTCATGACTGAGACGATCAGCGAGATTGGCGAGAGCCGCCCTCGATTCACCTTCGTAGACAACCACCTGTCTGGTGTAGAAGTGCAGTGAAGGCTTGAGCACGCCGATCATCGCCAGAGGTTCCCCTGGGCGTCGCTGCTCAACGACCTGCTCCGCGACCTGCCGCACAGGCAGCTGACGGACCCGATCGCCCAGCTGGATCATCGGCACGAGGGCGATCAGCTGAAACAGCACCATCGGCCCCTGCCAGGCCAGCAGTCGGCCGGGAACCGTTCCCCACAAACTCCAGATGCCCAGCAGCACGGCAACGGTGAAGCACACAGCAGCCCTGATGACCAACCCACTGGTGAGAAGTTCAGCGGGAAGAGTCGGCATTTCCGGGTCCTGAATCAGGGGAATCCAGAGAGGGGAAGCGAACAGGCCCGCGGCCAGAATCAGTGTGCACAGGCCTGTGCAGATCCAGGCAGTCAGAAGGCCCCGGCGTTGTCGAAGCGACGCAGGACGGGCGGCGGCGGCGATCAACAGCGCCGCAGCCGGAGTGGCCGGCAGCCAGTAGCTCGGCAACTTGGTTGCAGCGGCGGTGAACAGCAGGAACACCGCCAGCAACCAGCAGCCAGCGAAATGGCTGAGGCTGTTCTTCGCCGCGGAGCGCTGCAGAGAAGCTCCACCGGCGAACGCGGCCAGCACTTTTCCCAGGCCGAGCAGCAGCAGCGGGGTGAAGGGAAATGACGCCACCACCAGCACCGGAACGAAGAACCACCAGGGCTGCAGATGGTCATTCACCACGCTCGTGAGGCGCTGAAGATTGTGATAGCCGAAGAAGCTGTCCCAGAACGGCTGCCCCTCGACCAGCAGCTCGGCTGCATACCAGGGCAGGCTGATCAGGCCTGTGATCAGCAATCCCTGGAGAGGCCTCAGTGAGACCCACAGACCGGACAGATCCCGGCGCATCACGGCGAACAGGATCAGGGTGATGCCAGTGAGGACCAAGGCCACAGGCCCTTTGGTCAGCACCGCGAAAGCCAGAACGATCCAGGCCAGCCACCAGCGTCGACCTGATCCACTGGCGTAGCAGCGCCACTGGCACAGCAGGCTGAGGGCAAGCGTGCCACTGAGCAGCGCATCGCTCACCGCGGTCCTGCTCCAGATCAGCACCAGTGGCGAGAGTGCAAAGGCAAGCGCTGCGGTGACGGCCGTCCGACGGGGATGCGCGTCACCTTGAAAGCCATGCCGCAGCAACGTGTCGCCGAGCATCAGCATGGTGGCCACTGAAGCCAGTGCTGAGGGCAGACGCGCCGCCCAGGTCCCCAGCGGATCCCAGAATTCACCTGCCGGCAGGACATAACCCAGACCCATCAGCCAGTACACCAGAGGGGGCTTGTCAAAGCGGGGCAGTCCGTTGACCCGCGGTGTCAGCCAGTCACCGGTTTCCGCCATGGCACGGCCGGACGCCGCGAACAGAGGAGGCGTTTCATCAACCAGCCCGGTGTTGCCGAGCTGCCAGCAGAAAATCGCCACGGCCAGCAGGAGGATGAGCAACATTCCACGCCGGCTTTGCCGAGCAGTGGGAAGGGCCGGCGCTGATGGATCCGCTGTCATCAGGAGATGGTGCCATCCACCGGTTTCAGACCTTTGCTGATCCAGGCTTCGACCCTTGCTGCCAAACCGTCCTGGCTGGCGCAGCGCTCCACCCAGTGACGGCAGGCCTGACGGTCGATCGACGACACACGCAGTGTTGCCTCCGCGAGAGCATCACGATCATCAGGCGGGACCAGCCAGCCGGTTTCGCCGTTCTGGATGATCTCTCCAGGGCCTCCACGGTCGTAGGCGATCACCGGCACGCCACAGGCCAGCGCCTCCACCACGACGTTGCCGTAGGCCTCGTTCCACTTCGGGGTGTTGAGCATTGCTCTGCAGCCACCGAGCTCTCGCTGCAACTCGGGAGTGGGCTTGAAGCCGCACCATTCGATCGTTCCGGCGGGAACTGCACTCTCGACATGCCTGGCATAGGCATCATCCTCGACAAAGCCCCAGACCTTCAGCGTCTCGCCCAGGCGGGCGGCAACCGATGCCGCATCCTCCAGGCCCTTCTCGGGTGCAACCCGACCGGCCCAGCCGAGGGGACCATCCGTCTTGAGCTGCAGGTCATAACGGGAGAGATCAAAACCGTTTCCCACCAGCTCAGGTGGTTCGACCAGATCGAAGTCGTCCGCCTGACGACGTGTGTGAAATGCAAGGCGGCGCTGATCCCAGCGCGCAAGATCAGCCACGGCACGGTCCATCACCGCGGAAACGGATCCCATGCTCACCAGATGGAAAATTCTGGGCTCGACGTGGGGAGTGAGCCACAGCGGCAGCCAGTCATATCCGAAATTGATCAGCGCATCGACATCACTGACAAGCTCAAGCGCACGGTCCCAGAGACGGGGCAGCACTGCGTCTCTGGGAATCCGCATCGCGGCATCCCGCTCAGCGTGCTGCCAACTCGGCTGATCCACGCCGGGGACGGTGTGCAGTGTCACACCTGCGTCCTGCACCGGTGAGCAGGAGCCATCGGGAGCAACGAGATGCAGGCGGTGACCACGCCGCACCAGGCCCTTCACCAGCGAAGCCAATGTGAGTTCAACCCCACCGCCTCTGCCGCTGCCGAGCTGTCCGACGGGTGTGCTCACCAGCACCAGGGTCAGAGGACGAGCGCTCATGCCTTCAGATCTCCGGAAGGGGTGACGGAGGCCGAGAGCCAGGGCTCCCAGAGTCGTTGTCGCTGACTCACCAGAACCACCGACATCAGCACCAGCAACACCGCAAGCCATTGCAGGGTGTCGAGTCGCTCTCCCAGCAGCACACCCCCGGACGCCAGCGCGAACACCGGTGTGAGGAAACCGAGTGTGCTGAAGCCGGTGAGATCCTCCCGGTTGGCGAACCAGAAGAAGAGGGAATACGCAAGAGCGCTGCCAAGCAAGGAGGCATAGGCCATCTGAACCCAGTCAAGAGCTGTCCAGGGCGGAAGCAACGCCGTGTTGGTGTCAAGACCGTGCCAGGCGAGCAGAGGCAATCCCCCCAGCACCATGTGCCAACCGGTCACCGCAACGGGGTCGCTGTTCTTGCAGGCAAAGCGACACAGAACGGTGCCGAGGGCCATCGCCAGCGCCGCCAGCAGCATCCAGCCCGTGCCCTCCTGCCAGCCCGCCTGCAGTTCGGAGAGATCAGCCTGCAGCCACCAGTGCTGCAGAAGAGGTGCCGGAACCCCCAGGCAGACAATTCCGGCGAGTCCGATCACCAGACCGATCCAGCCGATCGGATTGATCGATTCCGAGAACAGCCAGCGTGCCAGCAGAGCGACGATCAGAGGCTGCGAATCGATCAGAACCGAACCCAGACCGGCACCCGTGCCCTGCAAACCCTTGGCCAGGAAGAACTGAAACAGAACCGCATCCACCAGTGTGAACAGCAGAAACCAGCCGCGATCTGCCGAATCAATGCGCAGCGGCCTGCCCAGATAGGGAACGGCAACGAGCAGCACGATGCCTGCCGGCAGCAGGCGCAGACAGGCCACCAGCGGGGCTCCACCCGACTGCACCAGGGGGGCCATCGCCGCCATGGCTGTGCCCCACAACGCGAAGGGCAGCACCATCAGCAACCAGCGCTGCAATGTCGTCATCGAAATCGGCCGACAGGGTCCTTTTTAAGATCCGGCGAGTTGAACAGAGGATCATGGGGTGGCTTTGGCGCCGCAAGTCCAAACGCCGCATGGCGCGCATCGTGATTGAGGGCGCGATCAGTGGCTCGACACGACGCCGGGTGCTGAAGGCTCTTCGCGAGGTGCAGGAACGGGAGTTCCCGGCTCTCCTGCTGCGTATCGACAGCCCAGGGGGCACGGTCGGCGACAGCCAGGAAATCCATGCCGCTCTGCTGCGCCTGCGCGAGAAGGGCTGCAAAGTCGTGGCCAGCTTCGGGAACATTTCCGCATCCGGGGGGGTCTACGTCGGAGTGGCAGCCGATTCGATCGTTGCCAATCCCGGCACGATCACTGGATCGATCGGTGTGATCCTTCGAGGCAACAACCTGTCCGAACTGCTGGCAAAGGTCGGTGTCCGCTTCGAGACCGTCAAGAGCGGGGCCTACAAGGACATCCTGTCTCCGGACAAGGCACTGAGTCCGGAGGAACGTGAGCTGCTCCAGAGCCTGATCGACAGCAGCTATGACCAGTTCGTCGGCGTCGTTGCCGAAGGCCGGGGGCTTGACAGGGACACGGTCCGCACCTTCGCCGATGGCCGCGTGTTCAGCGGGGCGCAGGCCAAGGATCTCGGGCTGGTGGACGAGCTGGGGGATGAGGAACAGGCACGACTGGTGGCGGCCCGTCTGGCGGATCTTGATGAGGAGCGCTGCCGACCGGTGACCCTTGGCAAACCGCGTAAACGCCTGCTGCAGAATCTTCCCGGGTCAAGGCTTCTGCTGCGACTCGATCAGTTGCTGACCACCGAACTTGAGCTGAGCGGCCAGCCTCTCTGGATGCACAGACCATGACGGCCGCATCGTTGCTGCGGGGCCTGCGCGGTGCCACAACCTGCGCTGAGAACAGCGCACACGCCATCAGCGAGGCCGTCGCCGAGCTGATTGATGTGCTGATGGACCAGAACGACCTGAATCCTGATCAGCTGGTTTCGGTGACGTTCTCGGTGACCGCCGATCTGGACGCAGGCTTTCCGGCAGCAACGGCGCGGCACCGATCAGGCTGGGAGGAGGTGGCTCTGCTTGATGTGCAGCAGATGGCCGTTCAGGGGGATCTCGCGCGCTGCATCCGCCTGCTGGCCCATGTCCGGCTCGCTTCCGATCGACCGCTTCATCACCCCTATCTGCGGGGCGCATCGCGACTTCGCCCGGACCGATCTGGTCACAACTGACAGATCAGGGGCCGACCCCCGAAGCACCTGCGTTCGGGAGATTCTCACGACAATTCACTCACGACTCACGGCATCGCTGCCGACAGCTCCCCAATCACGATGAAACGACGTTTTCCGCTTGATCCCCGTCGCAGCGCAGCTCTGACAGCTCTGATCGGCTGCGGAGTCATCAGCGGAGCTGCTGTGCTGCCCACTCTCACCCCACCTGCCGTCGCTCAGAACACCCCGTCCCTGCTCGAGTTCCGATGGGACACAGACACCGGCTATCGAAAGCTGTATTTCGTGCAGACCAGCCAGAGGCGGCGTGAGCGCTCGGAGTACTTCTTCATGCTGCGCAAGAAAGATCGCAAGACCGCAATCCTCAAGCTGAGCATCACGGTTCCCAGCTATTTCAACGCTCGCATCAGTCCGAAGAATCTCACGCTGTGCAAGATGTCGATGGGCGGGATGCTCTCAAGAAGCAAGTGCAAGGAAGTGCTGCCGGCGGTGTTCGAGGTCAACGAAAAACAGACCGCCATCGAGGTCTTCCCTGACACACCCATCCCGACCGGTGGCACTTACGCGGTGGTGATGAATGTCTTCAACCCCAGCCAGGGTGGAATGTTCCAGTTCAATGCCCTTGCGCAGGCCCCCGGCGACGTTCCGGTGTCCGGCTACATCGGCAGCTGGCTCGTGGATATCGACTGACCCCGGCTGATAAACTCGCTCCTTGACGAAAGGCCGGGCGCCGCGAAATTCCCATGACGAAACGAACCCTCGGTGGCACCAGTCGCAAGCGCAGGCGCGTATCCGGTT
>CAYWOE010000024.1:0-13486 GCA_964459855.1 uncultured Synechococcus sp.
AGCACGTCCGCCAATGTCATCGCCGCCATGACGCTGCCAGCATCCTGCCGCTCCGGACGATCAGGCGATGGTCGCCTGCTGCCGGACATGAACCTGAGCGGTGCCGAACAGATGGCGCTGGATGCACTCCTGCTCGAGCTCGCCTGGACTCTGAAGCTGACCAGGCCGGTGGTGCGCTTCTATCGCTGGATCAGGCCATCGCTCTCGATTGGCCGACATCAGCGGGAGATTCCGGGCAGATGGCTGAACCTGGCCAGAAGAGGTGAGCTGGATCTGATCCGGCGCCCCAGCGGCGGAGGTTCCGTGCTGCATGCTGGCGGCCTGACCTATGCACTGATCTGGCCTGACCCCCCGAGACAGAGACGGGAGGCTTACCGGCAGGTGAACCGCTGGATCACCAGCGGCTTCGCCGAACTTGGCGTCAGTCTCAATTCCGGGGATGCACCTGCGCAGGCAGGCGCCGTTGACTGCTTCGCACGCTCCACAGCGGCCGACCTGGTGGACGAGGACGGGACCAAACGCATCGGCAGCGCTCAGTTCTGGCAGCACGGTCATCTTCTCCAGCACGGCGAAATTCCACTGACCCCTCCTGCCGATCTCTGGCGAGCCGTGTTTGGGAACGATCCACCACGGTGGACGCCGACATCACCTGATGCCGCAGCGGTGCAAAGCGCGCTGATCTCCAGCTTCAGCGAAGGTCTGTCCACTCACGACTGGACTGATCAACCGCTCAGCCCTGAGGAACGAAGCCTCATGCAGCAGCGCGCTGAGACTTATCGACTGGACGCTTCAGCGCTCTGATCATCCAGAAGCCCTGAGGCCTGCATGCTTTTCACCACCTGTGCAAGAGGCATCCCGAACGGATAGGTGTTGGAACGACGGGCGGCTGTGAGCATGGCCTCCGGCAGTTTCACCGAGAGGCCTTTGAGAACGGCTTCACCGAGATCGCATCGGTCGAGAGTCCCGTCAGGGAGCCCGGCCGGACCCAGAACCAGCAGGCGACCCTGTTCGGTTGCCTCCAGAGCAACCACAGCTTCCCAGAGGGGTGCGGCCTGCTGAATCGATGGCAGACGATCCAGCGGCTGAAGATGATCGCCGATGGTCTGACGATCCCACTGCTGAACGGGCAGGTCCTTGAGCGGCTGATCCGTGATGAAGCCGATCCAGCGACCACCTCGACACACCAGCACCCAGTCGGGAAGACAGGGATCGCCCTTGTCCGCAGCCCCCAGACGCAGTTTGCTGAGGCTGCGCAGGGTCTGATCCGCCTCCACCACACGGAACCGCCGCGAGGTTGCCGGCCCGACCGTTTCCCGTTTGAGCACCTGTTGCAGAGCCAGGGTCTGGGTCTGACTGCGGGAGGCACTCATGCCGAACCAGCCCAGCAGCACCAGCCAGAGACCGGCGAATCCGCCACCCCTGAGCACGATCCAGAAACCGATCATCACGGCGAGCAGAGACAGGAAGCGGCCGCTGGCTGTCGCCACCTGGATTCCCCGGCGTTGGCTGCCGGTCCACTGCCAGACAAGGGATTTGAGAATCAAGCCTCCATCAAGAGGCAGTCCCGGCAGCAGGTTGAACAGCGCCAGCACCAGGTTGAGTCCTCCCAGCTGAGCCACCAGATTCCCCAGCAGGGGGCTCAGATGTTCAGCGGCATGCACGCTGGAAAGCAGCACCGCTCCCAGAATCAGACTGACCGCAGGCCCTGCTGCAGCCACCCTCAGGGAGCCCATCGCCGTGGAGCATTCGCGCTCCACCCTGGCCACACCGCCCATCAGAAACAACGTGATGCTGCTGACCTTCACGCCTTCACGCAAGGCCACCAGCGAATGTCCCAGCTCATGCAACAGCACCGACACGAACAGCAGCAGTGCGGTGAGCAGCCCCATCAGCCAGCTGATCCAGATGGCGCCCTCGGCAGCTGGAAGCTTGGCGACCTGCTGCTGAAAGGCCATGGTGAACAGCACCAGCACGATGAACCAACTGGGATGAACCCTCAGAGGGATCCCGCCGATGCGCATCAGTTGCCAGCCGTCACCCAAATGCTTCTCCGGCGGGCTGGCCGGCAGAGTTGCCTCAATCCTAGAAAGGACACCCAACGCCGTTCCTGCATGGCTGATCAGGCCCTGTCTCTCAAGATCTGCGGTCTGACCGACAGCAACCAGGCCTGTGACATTGCAGCCATGGGAGTTGACGCGATCGGCGTGATCGGTGTGCCGGCCACTCCGCGTTTTGTGGAGCCGACCCGGCGCAGGGAGATCTTCAGCACTCTGGCCCGAGAGCATCCACGGCTCAGACGGGTCTGGGTGGTGGCCGACCTCAGCGACGAAGGGCTTGCATCGGCGCTGACCGGGGAGGGGCAACCCTCGGTGGTGCAGCTGCACGGCGAGGAATCACCAGAGCGATGCGCCGATCTGCGTCAGCTGCACCCTTCGATCGACTGGTGGAAGGCCCTGAGGCTTCGGGAGCAAGGCGATCTCGATCGCATCGACGCCTACTCCACCAGTGTGGATGCCTTGCTTCTCGATGCCTGGAGTCCGGAGCAGCTGGGAGGAACGGGTCATCGTCTGAACCTTGCCTGGCTTGAATGCCTGGGAGCGAGGATCGGCAGCGATCTGCCCTGGTGGCTGGCAGGGGGCATCAGCGCTGAATGGGTCCCCACACTTGTGAATCAGATCAGCCCCTTCGGGCTTGATGCCTCAAGCAGGCTGGAGCACAGTCCGGGGGTGAAGGATCTCGCTCGGGTCGAAGCACTCGTTGAGGCGGTCAGGGTCAGTTCGTGCAACCGGGGATAGGTTGAAACTCCCCTCCACAGCACCCATGTTCAGGGCCACGTCACTCTGCCTCACCCTGATGGCGGCAATCCCAGTCGGGGCCTCAGCCCAGGGAATGCTGCCTGGCTGCCGACTGGAGAACGGCAGTCTGCAGTGCGTGCCAGGCCTGACAGCCAGCCCCGAGCAGCAGATCCAGGTGCTCGATGGACAGATCGACCGGGGACTTCAGCAGGAAGGCCATCTTGAGCAGACCATCGATGGACTGAAGCGCTTCGTGCTGGCTGGAGAAGCCAGGGAGGGTGCGTTGCTGCAAGCGAAACTGATGCTGCAGGGAGCGGCGGTTGATGAACTTGAGGTCCACTGGTACCGCCGCGGTGATCGAGGAAACTGGATCCTGATGCCATCCGCCTCAGGCAACAGCTACAGGGTCAGCTCGGAAGATCGTCAGAGCACGATCATGGCTGTGGCTGTCGTTCGCGATCGCAACGGCGAGATCAGACGGATCAGCAGCAATGTGATGGGACCCGTCACGGATTGAGGCCCTGAGGATGTCTTCATCAGGGAAAAACAATTGATCCAGCAGGTGTTCAGATCCCGTACGCCTGCTGCTGACGCACGAGTTCAAAAAATTCCTGCTTCAGACTTGGGTCATGGCGGAAATCACCCCTGACCACTGAATTCACCATGCTGGACTGAGGCTCTTTGACACCCCTCAGCTTCATGCAGTAATGCTCCGCTTTGATGATGATGCCGAGACCTTGGGGCTCACATAATTTCTCAATTTCATCAGCAAGAATCATGACGGCTTCTTCCTGGATATGAGGTCTTGAAAACACCCAGTCCGCCACACGACTGAATTTGGATAAACCAATCACGCGCTCACCAGGCTTGATGCCGATCCAAACATTTCCAATGATCGGGACAAAGTGGTGAGAGCATGCAGATCTGACCGTCATTGGTCCAACGGTGTAGATCTCATCAAGCTTCTTAGCGTTGGGGAAACTTGTGACCTTGGGCTGATCGTGATAACGGCCTTTGAACACTTCATTGATATACATCCGGGACACGCGCTCGGCGGTCTCGCGAGTGTTGTGATCATTTTCGATGTCAATGACCAGAGTTCTGAGAAGATCCCGGACTCTGTCCGCGACCTCCACACCCAACTCAATCAGTTCACCTGGCTTGATGTATTCAGCGATATTGTCATTAGCCAGAAAAGAACCGCCGTCATTTTTGATTCTTTCACGGATACGTGCGGAAACGGAAGTCAGAATATCAATATCACCTTTGGAAGCTTTCTTCGACATCTTATTTTTCTTAGAACCGGAGTCGGAAAACTCACCGGCCTGAACGGGGATGATTGAAGTCATGTCAAACGTAAGGAGATGCTGCCAGGTGGCAGATGGTGAGTAATTCAGAAGGCGCCGGTAGAAGGCATGAGCGTCATGTCCTCGATCACCTGGGTCGATGGTTGTTTCGCAAGATGAAGAAGCGCTCCAGCTGCTTGATCTAGAGGTATCATCGCACGCCGATCGAACGAGCTACTCACGGTAGGGGAATCCCAGAGGGATGAATCCACCGAACCGAGGGTAAGAGTGCAGGCTCTGATTCCGTTTTGACGTTCTTCCTCCGCCAGGCAGTGCGTGAAACTGGCCAGAGCAGCCTTGGAAATGCAGTAGGCGCCCCAACCGGGGAAAGCATTCCTGGCCGCATGACTGCTCACGTTAATCACCAACCCACCCGCAGGCCTCATCGAGGGAACGACGGCAGCGCACATCTGAAAAACGCTGGTGAGGTTGAGCTGGAACAGCCAGTTCCACTGATCCAGCGGCATCTCAAGCAGATCCCCGGTCCACGCCGCACCGGCATTGTTGATGAGAACGGAGGGGCGCAGCCCCTGGCTCAGCAGTGTTTCGATTCCAGGAGCGATGGCGGTTGAGTCTGTGAGGTCGATTGCCTGGTGAACGACACGGACACCCAGAGCGCTCAGCTCAGACTGAAGAGACTGCAGAGCAGCATCACTTCTCGAAACGAGCAACAGATCCCAGCCTGCTTCAGCGAAGGCCTTGGCTGCAGCATGACCGATTCCTCGCGATGCACCGGTGATCAGAACGGAAGGCAAGAAACCCGCGCAATCAACTAAATATTAAGCAACCTGATCAGCTCCCGGGGAAGCGGATTCAAGGAATCGACCCATCGCTCTGAATTTCCCGTAGCGCTGGTCTTTCAGATCTTCGACGGACAGAGCCAGAAGCTCGTCGAGGTGGCGATTCAGCGCAGCCTTCAGCGTTTCGCCTGCCTCAAGCGGAGCCCAGTTGTTGCCGCCTGCAGGTTCAGGCAACACCTCATCGACCACGCCGAGGCTCAGAAGGTCCTTTCCGGTGATGCGCAGAGCAGCTGCCGCCTCGGACGCCTTCGCCGCATCACGCCAGAGAATCGAGGCGCAGGCCTCGGGGCTGGCGACGGTGTAGACGCTGTGCTCGAACATGATCAGCCTGTCGGCGACTCCGATACCAAGAGCCCCGCCGGATCCCCCCTCACCGATCACCGTTGCGACGATCGGAACCCGGAGGCTGAACATCTCGCGCAGATTCACGGCAATGGCTTCGCCCTGCCCCTGTTCCTCCGCCAGCAGGCCGGCGTAGGCCCCGGGGGTGTCGATGAAGGCGAGGATCGGCAGATGAAAGCGATCAGCATGCTCCATCAGACGCAGAGCCTTGCGATAGCCACCGGGGGTGGCCATGCCGAAATTCCTGGCCACATTTTCCTTGGTGTCACGGCCCTTCTGATGGCCGATCAGCAGAACCGAACGATCACCGAGGCGCCCGATTCCACCGATCAGTGCCTGATCGTCACTGCCGCGGCGGTCACCATGCAACTCCACCCAGTCATCACAGAACATCTGGATGAAATCGAGAGTGCTGGGTCGATGCGGATGACGGGCGACCTGAATTTTCTGCGCCGGGCTCAGAGAGCGGAAGATCTCGTCACGTCGTCGGGCGGCCAGTGTCTCAAGCTGCAGGAGCTGCTGACTGACATCCACCTCTGAATCCCTTGCCAGCTGGCGGATCTGCTCAATCTGCTGTTCGAGCTCCACGAGCGGTTTCTCGAAATCAAGCAGAGGGCGGCGGGCCATGGTGAAACCTGGGAAAGACTTCAGACAACAGCAGCCTGAGGCTGCCCTTGAAGATTGAGGGTGGAGAAACCGTGCCGCACTGATGCCGCACCGATGAAATCCATTTTCTCCAGAGTGATGTTGTTACGCCCCCAGCTGAAGTTGGTGTGGCATTCCTCGAATTCAAGCAGCATCGCTTCAGCGAAGCAGGCGAACATCTGGCGCTGAGGCTTTTCCATCTCGGCGATTTCCATCATCGTCCAGCCGATGTCACTGCCGAACTCAACGATGCCGCCCTTCAGCACGTGAACCCCCTCAGAAGCAACCTTCGCATCGAGATTCTTCGGGTAACCCCCGTCGATCATCAGACAGGGGTTTCTGAGGGTGGAGGAATCGATTTCCAGGGTGCGGGGCATGCTTGCGACCCAGACCACGACATCAGCCTCCGGGAGAGCTTCTTCGAGCGTGAGCACACGACCGCCACCAAGCTCCGCCTGCAGATCCTTGAGCGGCTGCTGCCGACGAGCCACCAGCAGAAGCTCAGCCACACCTGTGCGATTGGCAAGCCAGCGACAGACAGCACTGCCGATATCCCCTGTGGCACCCACCACGGCGACCTTGGCCTCGGTGAGATCGATGCCTAGCAGAGGTGCGTTGTTCTCTACCTGACGGCAGATGACCCAGGCCGTATGGGTGTTGCCGGTGGTGAATCGCTCCCACTCCAGCGTTGTGCTGCGCACATGCTGATGCTGGAGAAGATTGAAATTCTCGAAAATGATCGATGTGAAACCGCCGAGAGCCGTGATGTTGATGCCTTTCTTCTGAGCCAGCTCCATGGCATTGAGCACCTTGCGTCGTGCCGTTTTGAAACGGCTGAGCATTTCAGGCACGAAACAGGAGTCGATGTAGGCCCCTGAAATGGTTTTGCCCGTGGCGCTGGTGACCTCCACGTTCTCCACAAGCTGAGGTGGTGCGCTGCACCAGACGTCGAGATCACCCTCGGCGATGTGATCGAATCCGAGATCCGAGGCCTTCCGCCTCGCCGCCTCAAAACTGGTGGAATGCCCGATCAGTCCAAACATGTACCGCCGACGGTCGTACGTGTGCGCATTGAAGAAACCTCACCTTTGGTGAGCTGATCGATCATGATCCCATGAAGGCACGTGAAAGAGAAAACGTGCCTGTGTGCGAACCGGACCTCGGATTCAGAGAGCGGCAGCTGCCATTCGTGCGATTTCGCGCATGTTGAAGCCGATCTCACTGAGAGCTTCCTGGTATCCGATCAGGAAATCCTCGATCAGATCTTCCTTCTCCATGTGAAGTGTGGCTGCATCGGAAGCAACCTGGTCAAGCATGGAGCGGATCAGGGGAAGATTCTCCTTGTTGGCGGCGAAAAGCTCCTCCTTGCTGGCCTCGAAGTTGTTCTTCAGCCAGAGCTCGCCGTAGTTGAGGTGGAGATATTCATCCTTGACGACACCTTCCGTGATCTTGCGGGCGAAGGGGTCAGCCACAGGGATGTAGATGTGATAGGCGGATATGGCGAAGGCTTCGATCAACAGGGCCTGAATCAGCAGGCAGGTCACGACCCTGTCTTCCTTGAGGGCTTTCTGGAAATTCTGATGCAGAGGCTCGAAGAATTTCTTGGCGAAAGGCATGTCGGCCGTCACACCGAGATTGCGGCCACAGGAGGTGAAGCCCTTCATGTGCTTCATCTCCATCTTCGCCAGCTTGGCGAGTTCATCCTTGTTTTCGGGGATCAGGGTTCCCAAGGCCATGTAGTTCTCATAGGCCTCCTGCTCGCCCTCGATCACGATGGCGTTGATCCTGCTGTAGGCGTCTTTGTAGGCCTCAGCAGCGAAGTCAGGCAGTTGTTGAGCCGATGCATCCCGCTCGTCAAGGACGGCAACCTCTGGGCTAACGGGGGTCGGCATGGATCTTTCCGAAACGTTCAACGCCGTTGACTGTAACCAGTGCTGTCCATATTGGACGTTAAATCCATCGACTTCAGACGCGACGGCGGTTACCTCGAGGTGGCCAGCTGGAAGCCAGCAGGCTTCTGAACAGACTTTGCCAATGCGCCACCAGTGCTGTCTCAAGCTGGTGCCCGAGCTTCGCATCGGCTCCGCGGCTGTCCCCGACCACCCCTGACTGACTGAGATCGGCCGTGAACCAGGCAAGCGGCGCGGGGCCCTCCAGGCTCCATCCCTCGGGTGGCCTGGCAGCGGCCGCCTCGCTGACGTGATCACCATCGAGAGGTCTCTGCTCACCCACGAGAGACGGTTCCAGGGCCAGCATCAGGCTGGTCTCGGCAAGACCCGCATGCAGACCATGGGCGAGTTCATCGGCCGGCACGAGGGATTCGAGTCCCTGGACTCCGCTCCAGAGAAAACAGGGGAGAACAGCCATTGAAGGGGTTTCCGCAGCCAGTTCCCGTGCAGCTGTCTGCAGAAGACCGATCTGACCACCGTGGGCATTGAACAGAACCAGTCGCTGAACACCCTGGGCTGCAAGCTGCTTGCCCACTTCCCGCACAAGACGGATCAGCAGTTCCGCACTCAGGCTGAGGGTTCCTGGGAAGCCGCGATGCTCGGGGGAGAAACCGATCTTCTGAGCCGGCAGGGCCCAGATCGGCAGAGTGGCCGGCAGACTCTCCAGAACCCGGTCCAGGATCCGTTCGGCGAAGAGCGCATCGGTGAGGAGAGGGAGCTGCGGGCCGTGCTGCTCGAATGCCCCGAAGGGCCACACGAGGGTTGAACCGCTCCTTTCCAGAGCCAGAGAGGCGTCCGGCCAGTGCATGCACTCCAGACGCCTCGTGGTTTGTTGGCCATCACCGCTCATTCCGATCCAACCTCCTGCTGTCAGACTGTCCTGCCAAGGACGATGGGTCCCATGGCCGGAACAGAACGTCAGAATTCCCGACTGGATGGTGGCAGAGGTGCTGCCGCTTCGGCGCAGCCACCACGAAAACCGCTTCAGGTGATGCACATCAGCAAGCGGGAGGAGCAGGAACGGCTGCGCAGGGAGGCGGAGAATGCCCGTGCTGCCGCCGATGCCGCTGCAGCGCGGGCCGCACAGCTCGAGCAGGCCGCGCTCGCCGCCGAGGGAGGTTCTGTGGCACCCAGACCTCCAGCCCCACCGAGAGGGCCGGAAGGGTCATCTGCCCCTTCGCTGGATCCGGATGACGATGAATTCTCCGGAATGACCATGGCTGACCTGCTCGGCCCTGCCGACACAGGACGACCCCTCGGCTCGGCAACCATGGAGGCGGCAGCCAGCCGCAGCGTCGACGATTTCGATTTCGATGAGGATGCTTTTCTGGCAGCTCTCGATGCCAATGAACCCGTTGGCACCACTGGCGAGGTGGTGACCGGCACGGTGATCGGCATGGAAAGCGATGGTGTCTATGTCGACATCGGAGGCAAGGCTCCCGGCTTCATGCCCAAGAGCGAATGCGGACTGGGAGTGATCACGAACCTCAAGGAACGCTTCCCGAAGGGTCTCGAACTGGAGGTGCTGGTCACCCGAGAACAGAACGCCGACGGCATGGTCACCATCAGCTGCCGAGCTCTGGCACTGCGCAAAAGCTGGGACAAGGTCAGGCAGCTTGCCAAGGACGGCAAGGTGGTTCAGGTCAAGGTCACCGGTTTCAACCGGGGCGGGGTGACCTGTGATCTCGAGGGGTTGAGGGGGTTCATTCCCCGATCCCAGCTTCAGGAGGGCGAAAACCATGAATCCCTGGTTGGCAAAACTCTCGGTGTCGCCTTCCTCGAGGTCAATTCCGAGACCAGGAAACTGGTTCTTTCCGAGAAACGGGCCGCCGTTGCAGCCCGTTTCTCGGAACTTGAAGTCGGCCAGCTTGTGGAGGGTCAGGTGGCTGCCATCAAGCCCTATGGGCTGTTCATCGACCTTGGCGGCGTCAGCGGACTGTTGCATCAGTCGGTGATCACTGGCGGCAGCCTCCGTTCCCTGCGTGAGGTCTTCGGCCAGGGCGACACCGTGCGGGCACTGATCACCGAACTGGATCCGGGTCGCGGCCGGATCGCTCTCAACACCGCACTCCTGGAGGGACAGCCCGGAGAGCTTCTGGTGGACAAGGACACCGTCATGGCAGAAGCTGCCGATCGAGCCAACAGGGCCCGTAACGTCCTGAGGCAGCAGGAACAGTCAGCTGGATGATCACAGCTCCGATGTCTGCCGGTGACGCCGGCCCCCAGTCCAGGCCGCATCGTCAGGCCGACTGGGAGCTGGACTTCTACTCAAGGCCCATTCTTGAAAAGGATGGGAAGAAGCGCTGGGAACTGCTGATCATCAGCACCCCGGAGATCGGCAGCGGTGAATGCTTCCGTTTTGCAAAGCTCTGCCCAGCCAGTGAGGTCAATTCCACCTGGCTGGCCGCGGCACTGCGCGAAGCGCTCGCTGAAGCGGAGGACCAGGGCTGGGAACCCCCTCAGAGACTGCGGGCCTGGCGCAGTGCCATGAGAACAATGGTGCAGCGGGCAGCAGCGGAACTGCTTCTGGAGGTGGTGCCCAGCAGACGCACCTACGCACTGCTGGACTGGCTTGACGAACGCGAGCGGACCCTCTACCCCCAGGAGGAAGGCTTCATGGCAGGCCCGCTTGCCCTGCCCCCCTCCCCAGTTGAGACTCCGCCGCTGCCCTTGCCTGAGGCTGTCCGGGGCGACGCCTGGACCTGGGCCGGACTCCCGGTCGGCAGCCTGAAGGATGCGAGTGAGTGGCCGCTTGGATTCAATGGGCTTCTGCCCGTTCCCAGCTCCCTTGAGGAGGATCTTCAGGTCCCTGGTCTGCGGCTTTTCAGCCGCAGCCGAGCCCTGGCTCTTGCCGGCTGGCTGGGAGGGCTGGAGCCAGTTCGTCTGCGCGTGAGTTCCCTCCAGCTGGTTCTTGATGCCGGACAGGACGACTCCTGGCTGGTGAGTGATCTGAGTGAGCAGGAAGCGGAGCAGATCTCCGCCGCCCTGCAATCATCCTTTCTGCATCTGCATGGCCTGCAGTTCATTGCCGTGCAGAGCTCGCCGGAAAGCGAGCGCTTCGAAGGGTTCTGGATGTTGAGGGATCAGCCGCAACCATGAGTCCCGCTCCGGGTGCTCACCGTGACATTGACGGAGATGATCCTCTCGCCCAACCAGACAGCCGCTTCAACACGCTGCATGGCTGGACCTGGGTGGGCTGTTACGGCGGCTATTTCCTCACGGCGGATCACCTGCACGACGCCGGTTTCGAACATGGGTTCTTCACCCGCCGCTGGCATGGCCGTGGTCCGGCTGAACTGGCCGCCTACCTGTCATGCGGTGTCACCGTTCATCGTCCCCAGCAGGTCCACGGAGGTGTCGTCCTCGAGGCCTCCGCTGCCTGTTCCGAACCCTGGCCTGATGCTGATGGCCTGGTGAGCGACCGGGGTGGGCAGAGCCTCTGGGTCTGCGGAGCCGACTGCACCCCCGTGCTGCTTGCAGATCCTGAGACCGGTCATGTGGCTGCATGCCACGCCGGCTGGCGTGGGGTGGCAGCCGGAATCCTGCCCGAAGCCGTTGCCAGACTCGAGCAACGCGGGGCTGACAGGAAACAGCTGCTGATCGCTCTGGGGCCAGCCGTCAGTGGCGATCATTACCAGGTTGAGGAATCCGTGGCCCTTCTGGTGGGTGAAGCTGTGTCAGCTGAGCCCAGATCACTGGAACAGCTGCAGAGCCAGGCTGTGATCCATGCCGATCCCGAACAGGGTCGATGCCGTCTGGACATCCGACAGGCCGCCTTGCAGCAACTGCAATCAGAGGGAATCGACGGCGACAGGATCAGCACCTGTCCGCTCTGCACGGTCGCGGAACCATCCCTGTTTCACTCCTGGAGGAGGGATCAGGTGAAGGCGGTTCAGTGGAGCGGAATCGTTGGACAGGCAGCGCTCTGACCTCACTGTGATCAGGTGGATGTGACCGCCATCAGACGCAGTGCCACTGCTTCAGCTGCACGAATGCCATCGATTGCTGCGGAAAGGATGCCTCCCGCAAAACCGGCTCCCTCGCCGGCAGGCGTGAGGCCGAGCACATTGAGCGACTCAAGAGTGTCATCCCGCGGGATGCGCAGCGGCGAGGAGGTTCGCGTTTCCACCCCGGTCAGCACTGCATCGGGATGGTCATAGCCGGGGATCTTCTTGCTGAATCTGGGCAGAGCTTCTCTCAGAGCCGTCACCATCGGCTCAGGAAGAAGCTCGGCAAGATCGGAGGGTCTGACCCCGGGTTGGTATGAGGGGGTGACCGTTCCCATGCAGGTTGATGGCCTACCCGCCACAAAATCCTCCTGCCGCTGCACAGGGGCGCTGTAATCCTCACCGCCGAGGGTGAAGGCGAGGGATTCGAGTTCACGCTGGAAGACCAGGCCCGCGAGCGGATCTCCCGGCCAGCGCTCGTGGGGCTCCAGGTCTGAATCCGAGACAGGAACCACCAGCCCGCTGTTGGCGTTCCGTTCATTGCGGGAATGCTGGCTCATGCCATTGGTGACGACCCGACCGGGCTCCGAGGTTGCTCCCACGACAAATCCTCCGGGACACATGCAGAAGCTGTAGACGCAACGACCATTGGCGGCGTGGTGCACCAGCTTGTATTCGGCGGCGCCCAGCAAGGGATGGCCGGCGGAATCTCCCCAGCGGGCTCGATCGATCAGCGACTGCGGGTGCTCGATCCGGAGACCGATGGCAAAGGGCTTCCGCTCCATGGCGACTCCCGCTCGATCCAGCATTGCGAACGTGTCCCTGGCCGAATGTCCAGGAGCCAGAACCACCTGGCTGCAGCTGAGGAGGCTTCCATCGGAGAGTTGCAGTCCTCTGATCCGCATCGGCTTGCTCTCAGGGTCGTCGCAGGGCTCGAGCAGAAGTTGTTCGACTCGGCAACCGAAGCGCACCTCTCCTCCAAGAGCCTCAATTTCGGCGCGCAACCCTCTGACAACCGTCGCCAGCTTGAAGGTGCCGATATGGGGACGGTGACGGGTGAGGATGTCGCGGTTGGCACCGCATTTCACAAGCTCCTCCAGCACTTTGCGGCCGTAATGAACGGGATCGCTCACCTGGCTGTAGAGCTTTCCGTCGGAGAAGGTGCCGGCACCACCCTCCCCGAACTGAACGTTGGATTCAGGCTTGAACGTCGATTGACGACGCCAGAATCCGAAGGTGTCGCGGCTTCGCTGCTTCACGGCCTGTCCGCGCTCAAGCAGCAGAGGGCGGAATCCCATCTGGGCAAGGAGCAGTGCTGCGAAGTAACCGCAGGGCCCGGCGCCGATCACCACAGGGCGCTGCCAAGCCACCTCAGCAAGACTGGACGGAGCACGTGCAACGTAGTGATAGGTCTCATCAGGACTGCGACGAATGCGACGGTCGGCGGAGCGACGACGCAGCAGTGCTTTCTCCCCCTGCACCTGAACATCCACGCTGTAGATGAACCGGATTCGATCCCTCCGACGGGCATCGATGCTCCTCTTCACCAGGGAGTGGGAGATGAGTCTCTCCTTGGAGACTCGCAGACAGCGGAGAACAGCCTGCTCAAGATCCTCCTCTGTGTGGTCCAGCTCCAGCCGAAGCTCGCTCAGACGCAGCACG
>CAYWOE010000025.1:0-13465 GCA_964459855.1 uncultured Synechococcus sp.
CGAGGCCTTGGATTTGGGAGCGGTGCGCCCCATACGGCTGGATCTCAAGAGCTGATGATTCTACGGAGATCAGCTGAACCTCATGCCGCTTTCTGATCCAGAAGGCTGGCTGCATAGGCCTCAGCTTCATGCAGGTTCCCACCCGCCAGTTCAGCCAGCTCACGCTGTCGCTCCTGAGTGTCCCGCAGGTGGGACACCCGTGAGTGCGTGACTCCACTGACAACATCTTTGCTGACCCGGAAATGATGATCAGCAGCCGCGGCAACCAGTGGCTGATGGGTGACACAGAACACCTGTCGGTGTCGCGACAACATGCGCAGCAGATCAGCCATGGCACCGCTGACGCGGCCGCTCACACCGGTGTCGATCTCATCGAACAGAAGAGTGCTGGATCCATCCACCTCGGCCAGGCAGGTCTTGAGAGCGAGCAGAAAACGCGACATCTCACCGCCTGATGCCACCTCGGCAAGCGGAGCCATGGGCTGACCGGGATTGGCTGAAAACAGAAAGCAGACCGCATCAGCACCGCTCTCGCCTGGCTCAGTGGGATCAACAGCAACCTCGAAACGCACATTGGCCAGACCCATGGGCCTGAGATGGGCCATTAAACGCTCCTGAAGCTCCTGGGCAACCACCAGGCGTCTTGAACGCAGAGTGGCATTGCTGGCATCACGGATTGCACGGGCCTGCCGCTCCTGATCGCGCAACCGCTCCAGCAGTGCATCAGCACCTCCCGACTGCTGACGTTGGCGCAGCTCGTCGCGACGCCTGATCAGATCGACCAGATCCTGACCATGACGACGAACGAGGCGCTTGAGCTCGGCAAGTCGATCCTGAAGAACCGCCAGACGCTGAGGGTCACTGTCCAGTGCGATGCCGTAAACCTCGAGCTCCCGGATCAGATCCTGAACAGCCGTTTCCAGATCCAGACACCGATCGCTGATGGAGTTCAGCGATGGATCAAGACCCTGCATCTGCTGCAGCTCATGGCTGCAGGCGTGCAGATGATCGATGGCTGAAGGTGCCTGATCAGCACCATCCTGAAGACGCCCGAACAACAGACCCAGACCTTCCTGAAGACGCACCCCATGAACCAGTCGGTCCTGTTCCCGTTCAAGCAGTTCGATCTCCTCAGGATCATCAAGCTCGGCCCGATCGAGTTCCGACAGCAACAGGTCCAGCTCCTCACGCTGCTCCTGAAGACGCAGCCGATCGCTTTCAGCACGCTCAAGCTCGTTCCGGCAGTGGAGCCAGTCAGTCCAGTGGCGGCGCACCTGATCAAGCTCGCCATCGAGAGAAGCTCCGCCGAGACGGTCAAGCCAGCGTTTCTGCTGTCCAGGACGTGCCAACTGCTGGGTCTGACCCTGAACGGTGAGATCGATCAGCAGAGGACGCAGGACCTGCAGCTGCTGACGATTGACCATCACGCCGTTCAACCTTGAGCGGCTGCTGAATCGTTCGTCCTGACGCCGCCATTCACGGCTCACCACCAACTCCTCATCTCCATCGGTGATCTCCTGCTCGAGCAGCCATCGTGTGGCTGCTTCACCGGGCCGGAAGCTGGCCTCGATGACGGCCCGGTCACAGCCTGAACGCAGCAGGCGCGAACCCGCACCGGCCTGCAGGCCTCCAAGCACGGCATCCAGAGCATCAAGGAGGATCGACTTACCTGCTCCGGTCTCACCTGTCAGCACGGAAAAACCCTGATCAAATGCCAGATCAAGGCTGTCGATCAATGCGATGTTCTCGAGTCGCAGACCGGTTAACACGGCAGATTCCGGTGTTGGTGCAGACCGTAGCGGCGGCTCAGCTCGATTAGAAGGGGTGGACATGGCATTACGGCCGGTGGCCCCACAAGAACTCGGAGATTTCATCGAAGCGGCTGGTCTGCTCACCTATGACCCGGCTGCCATCACCAGGATTTACGCGGGGCATCCGCAGAGACTGCTGCGGCGTCTGTGGCAGACGTTGGTGCCGATTGGAATGCTGCTGATCGGAATCGGCTTTGACTGGCTGTTCCAGCTGCTCAAGGATCCGAAACGGGCACGGAGCAGAGCCAAGGAATGTGCCGAACTGCTTGTGGAGCTTGGACCAGCCTTCATCAAGGCCGGACAGGCTCTGTCCACAAGACCTGACATCGTGCCGCCGGTTCTTCTGGAGGAACTTGCCCAGCTGCAGGACCAGCTTCCCGGATTCGACAGCGATCTGGCCATGGCCTGCATCGAAGAGGACCTGGGTGCACCTGTCGACACCATTTATGCGGAACTGGAACGCGAACCGATCTCCGCTGCATCCCTGGGCCAGGTGCATCGAGGAACACTGCACGACGGACAGCGCGTTGCCGTGAAGGTGCAACGTCCTGGTCTGCGCGAACAGATCACGCTCGATCTCTACATCGTGCGCAACATCGCCGCCTGGCTCAACAGCAACATCGGTCTGATCCGCAGCGACCTCGTGGCCCTGATCGATGAACTGGGCAGCCGGGTCTTCGAGGAAATGGATTACCTGAATGAAGCCTCGAATGCTGAGAAATTCAGCGAGCTGCACAAACACAATCGCCGCATCGCCGTTCCACACATCTATCGGGAAGCCACCAGCCGAAGGGTGTTGACGATGGAATGGATCGATGGGGTCAAGCTCACCAACCTTGAAGCGGTGAGAGAGCTGGGGATCGATCCGGATGACATGGTCTCCGTGGGAGTGAACTGCAGCCTGCAACAGCTTCTGGAGCACGGCTTCTTTCATGCCGACCCCCATCCCGGCAATCTGCTGGCCCTAGCGGATGGACGACTCTGCTATCTGGATTTCGGAATGATGAGCGAGGTCTCGCGGGAATCGCGGACCGGTCTGATCCAGGCAGTGGTTCACCTGGTGAACAGAAATTTCGGCAAATTATCCAAGGACTTCGTCAGCCTCGGATTCCTCGCGGAAGACGTCAATCTTGAACCGATTGTCCCTGCATTTGAAACCGTGTTCAGCCAGGCGCTGGAAGCCGGTGTCAGCCGCATGGACTTCAAAGCGGTCACCGATGACCTCTCAGGTGTGATGTACAAGTTCCCTTTCAGGGTCCCTCCTTACTACGCACTGATCATCCGCTCACTGGTGACGCTGGAAGGCATCGCTCTGAGCGTTGACTCCGACTTCAAGATTCTTGGAGCTGCCTATCCCTACTTCGCCCGCAGGCTGATGGAGGATCCGGACCCACAGCTGCGGCAGAGCCTGAAGGAGATGTTGTTCGACGGAGACATCTTCCGCTGGACGCGACTCGAAAATCTTGTGGAAAGTGCAGCCAGTCAGGAACAACTTGACCTTGAGGCACTTCTGGACCAGGTGCTCGACTTCCTGGTGTCAGCCAATGGAGGCATGCTGCGCAATCAGCTGGTTGAAACAGCAGCCGATCGCATCGATTCCCTTGGATGGATGACCTTGCAACGCATCGGACGACGTCTGCCCCGACCGTTGCAACCCTCACGGCTGATGGCATCCGGATCCGAGTTCGATCAGGACATCTACATGGATCTGGAACCGGTTCGTCAGCTCATTCATGTGCTGCAGCAACTACCCGGTTTCAGTCCGGATCTGGTGTTCAGCCGTCTGCCCAGATTGATGCGTGAGCCTGATGCGCGCCGCATGGGAGTCGATCTCGCACAGGGTCTGGCCGAACGCGGAGTTGTCCGACTTGTGAAGGCAGCAGCAGGAGTCTCCCCCTAGATTCCGATCGCTTCGATCTGCCCATGTCCGCACGATCACGCCTTCGCAGACACGCACTGGCAACAGGCTCGGCAATGGCTCTGAGTCTGCTGAGTTGCTTCCAACCAGTCCATGCCGCCAAGGATGTCGCCCTGGTCAGTGGAGCATTCATCCGATCCATCAGCGTTGCCGACCTCGCCTATCTGGCAGAGACGGGCAAGGCCCGCGGGCTGCTGGTCGACCTGCTGAAACTGAGCCGTCAGGATCCGGAGGAGGTGGCGAAACTGCTCAACCAGGAACTGAATCTGCCTCTGGTGCTGACCAGCAGACTGATGTCGACAAGGATCGGTGACGTGATTCTGACCAGGGTGGCCCGGATCATCTATCCACTGAAAGTGCCAGCTCCCTCCGTGAGTGTTCCAGCCATCCGTGCCGGAGTGATCAACGGACTGCAGATGGGAGATGGTGGTTTGACAGCCATCAAATTTCTTGAGGCCTATCCATCGGAGGTGATGGAAGTCAATATCCCGGCACTGATCGCCGTGATCGAAAAAGCTGAATCCATCGCAGGCCTGGTGCAGTTCTTCTCGGACTCCCCTCTGGACGGTCTGAAGGACGGCGGAAACTGAAACAGGCTGCGGTGCCTGCCACATAGATTCCTCAGGAACATCGCCCTCCGCAGGTGTCACTGCTCAACAGCTTCCGTCGCCGCTTCTCCCCGGCCCCTGTCATGCAGGACTGGCCAGGGCTGATTGAGGCTTACAGAACCTGGTTGCCGGTGAATGAGTCCACTCCTGTGGTGACTCTGCGTGAGGGAGCGACACCCTTGATTCCCGTCCCTTCGATTGCCGAGCGGATCGGAAAAGGAGTGAAGGTCTATGTGAAATACGACGGGCTGAACCCGACAGGTTCCTTCAAGGACCGGGGCATGACCATGGCGATCAGCAAGGCCAAGGAAGCCGGATGTGAAGCCGTGATCTGTGCCAGCACCGGCAACACATCTGCGGCCGCCGCGGCCTACGCAAGGCGGGCAGGCATGCGTGCCTTCGTGCTGATCCCCGATGGTTACGTCGCTCAGGGAAAGCTGGCACAGGCACTGGTCTACGGAGCCGAAGTCCTCGCCATCCGCGGCAACTTCGACAGGGCACTGGACATCGTTCGTGAGGTGTCGGATCAGTATCCGGTCACTCTGGTGAATTCGGTGAATCCCTACCGCCTGCAGGGCCAGAAAACAGCGGCATTCGAACTGATCGATGCCCTCGGTGAGGCCCCCGACTGGCTGTGCATTCCCATGGGCAACGCTGGAAATATCACGGCCTACTGGATGGGCTTCCAGGAGTACCACCAGGCAGGTCGGAGTCGCACTCTGCCGAGGATGATGGGTTTCCAGGCAAGCGGATCAGCTCCCCTGGTCAATGAGACCACCGTCAGCGATCCGGAAACGATCGCCACTGCGATCCGCATCGGCAATCCGGTGAACAGGGAGAAGGCGATTGCCGCCAGGACCGCAAGCAATGGAGCCTTCCTGGACGTCACTGATGAGGAAATCATCGAGGCCTACAAGCTGCTGGGAGGCCAGGAAGGTGTGTTCTGTGAACCCGCCAGTGCTGCATCCGTGGCTGGTCTGCTGAAACGCAGAAACGAAGTTCCTGCAGGAGCGACCGTGGTCTGCGTGCTGACCGGCAACGGACTCAAGGATCCCGATTGCGCCATCAGCAACAACGATGCTGCCTTCCACACGGATCTGAACCCTGATCTGGGAACAGTGGCGAAAGTGATGGGCTTCTGACGCATCAGCAGAACTCAGATCCAGAGCTGTCTTGACATCAAAAGCACAGGGCGAGGCACAACCGCATCACGAACTGCCTGCGGAACCCTGGAGAAAACCGGACCTGAAAGCTGTGGAAAGCTGATCCCAAAGCCCACCCCCAACTCTCCCTCACATTTCCCCAGGTTGTTGATTCTGTGAGAAACGACAGTTTCTCCTCATCAGCGGAAATGGATTCCCCAGGCCTGTGTGATCAGAAAAGCTTGTGCAGCAGAGAGTCTGAGTGGTTTTCCACGATTTCCACAGTCCCTACTACGACTGATTTAGTTGTTTTATTCAAAGACTTAAACAGCCCGTAAACAGGCTCACCAGCAGGTGCGTTTTGACCATTGCGCTTCGTGCGTCCCTGTGAAACCGTGGGTGTCCTCAGGCCTTGCAGCGGACAACCTCCCCATGAAACTGGTTTGTTCCCAGACGGAACTCAACTCCGCGCTGCAACTGGTCAGCCGAGCTGTTGCGGCAAGACCCACCCATCCGGTGCTCGCCAATGTGCTGCTCACAGCCGATGCCGGAACGGATCGGTTGAGTCTCACTGGGTTCGATCTCAATCTGGGGATTCAGACCTCCCTGGCTGCAACCGTTGAAACCAGTGGCGCCGTGACACTTCCCGCCAGGTTGTTCGGTGAGATTGTTTCGCGTCTCTCCAGTGATTCCCCGATCACTCTTTCCACCGATGCTGCAGGGGAACAGATTGAACTCACCAGTCTCAGCGGCAGCTATCAGATGCGTGGCATGCCCGCGGATGATTTTCCCGAGCTTCCCCTTGTGGAGAACGGCACGGCACTCAGGCTCGATCCCGCAGCTCTGGTGAAGGCGCTGCGCAGCACGCTGTTCGCCAGCAGCTCCGATGAAGCCAAGCAGCTGCTCACTGGCGTTCATCTGCGATTTGATCGAACCAGTCTGGAAGCCGCCTCAACGGACGGGCATCGTCTTGCGGTGCTCAGCGTTGATGATGCACTTCAGGACTCTCTCGCTGAATCACAGCAGGACGCTTCAGAAGAGGCTGGTCTCGCTGTCACCCTTCCTGCCCGTTCTCTGCGGGAGGTCGAACGACTGATGGCGGGATGGAAAGGAACCGATCCTGTGAGTCTGTTCTGCGAAAGCGGCCAGGTGGTTGTTCTGGCCGCCGATCAGATGGTGACCAGCCGCACGCTGGAGGGTACCTATCCCAATTACCGACAACTGATTCCGGATTCGTTCAGTCGCACGCTCGATCTTGACCGCCGGGCATTCGTTGCCTCGCTTGAACGCATCGCTGTTCTGGCTGATCAGCACAACAATGTGGTTCGCATCGGCAGTGATCCTGAAAAGGGACTCGTTCAGATCAGTGCGGATGCTCAGGATGTCGGCAGTGGTTCGGAGTCGCTGTCCGCCCAGATCGATGGAGATCCCGTTCAGATCGCATTCAACGTGCGCTACGTGCTGGACGGCCTGAAGGCGATGGATTCCGAACGCATTCGTCTTCAGTGCAATGCCCCCACGACGCCTGCAATTCTTTCGCCGTCCGATGATGATTCGGGTCTCACCTATCTGGTGATGCCTGTTCAGATCCGCTCCTGATCTTGTCCCTGCCTGATCAACTTCTTCTCAGCGATCTGCTGAGACATCGTGTGCGCTGTGATCAGGGACTTGATCACGGTGTTGGAGTGATGGCCTGGATGCACCCTCCGGTCCATCGTCTGCTGGGCTGGGTCAGCCGTCCATCGGCTCTGCGCAATTCCCGCGCTGTCTGGAGACTTGATCAGTGCCGTGGCCTGGATGATCAGCAGGTCTTTGTGAAGGGAGCTCCCTCAGAGACTGATCAGCTCACTCTTGAGCGGCTGCCCACGTTGCTGGATGCCGATCTGCTGGATGCGGATGGAATGCGCCTCGGCCAGGTGGCTGATCTCGCTTTTCTGCCCTCCACAGGTGAGATCCTCCATTACCTGGTTTCACGCAGTGATCCACGGCTGCCTGGAAGCAGCCGCTGGCGTCTCACCCCCGATCGCATCATTGATCAGCAACCCGGACTGGTCTCCACAGGTCTGCGTGACCTGGATGATCTTCCCCAGGCTCGCGCCAGTGTTCGTCAGGATTTCGTTCGCAGGTCGCGGCACTGGCGCGAGCAGCTCCAACAATTCGGTGATCGTGCCGGTGAACGTCTTGAGGGATGGCTTGAGGAGCCTCCATGGGATGAACCGCCATTCCGCAGTGAACGCGAGCAGCCCGCTGGTGGTGCCCAGTCTGTTGATTCCGACCCCCTTGAGGACTGGGATGATGATGACTGGATGGAGCGGCAGTCCTTCGTGCGCGATCGTCGATCAGCCGAACGAGACGGAGATCCCTGGATCTGATCAGCTGAGGGCAGGCTGTCAGCAACACTGGGAGCAGACGACCTGTTGACTGTGGCCCAGTCTTCTTCTCTGGCGGAGACGTTTGATGTCGCGGCCGCCCTGCGCCAGGAAGGTCTCACGCAGCAGGATTACAGCGAGATCCAGCGCCGGCTCGGTCGCGATCCGAACAGAGCTGAACTCGGCATGTTCGGTGTGATGTGGTCAGAGCATTGCTGTTATCGCAATTCCAGGCCGCTGTTGAGCGGTTTTCCAACGGAAGGACCTCGAATCCTGGTGGGTCCTGGTGAAAACGCCGGGGTGGTGGATCTCGGCGGCGGCCATCGCCTCGCTTTCAAGATCGAGAGCCACAACCACCCCTCCGCAGTGGAACCCTTTCAGGGAGCTGCGACAGGGGTTGGTGGAATCCTTCGCGACATCTTCACCATGGGTGCGCGTCCGATTGCTCTGCTGAATGCATTGCGCTTCGGCCCTCTTGACGATCCGGCCAACGTCGGTCTGATGCAGGGCGTGGTGGCTGGCATTGCCCATTACGGCAATTGCGTGGGTGTGCCAACCGTCGGTGGTGAAGTGGCTTTTGATCCCTCCTACAGCGGCAATCCGCTGGTCAATGCGATGGCCCTCGGTCTGATGGAGACCGATGACATCGTCAAATCGGGTGCCTCAGGAATCGGCAATCCTGTGGTCTACGTGGGCAGCACCACGGGTCGCGATGGAATGGGTGGAGCCAGTTTTGCCAGTGCTGAGCTGAGTTCCGCTTCTCTGGATGATCGTCCTGCCGTGCAGGTGGGAGATCCTTTTCTTGAAAAGGGGTTGATTGAAGCCTGCCTGGAGGCTTTTCAGAGCGGCGATGTGGTCGCGGCGCAGGACATGGGCGCTGCCGGCCTCACCTGCAGCTGTTCGGAAATGGCTGCCAAGGGGGATGTGGGTGTCGAGCTCGATCTCGACAAGGTTCCCGCCCGCGAGACAGGGATGAGCGCTTACGAATATCTGCTTTCGGAATCCCAGGAGCGCATGTTGTTTGTGGTGCGCTCCGGTCGCGAACAGCCTCTGATGCAGCGTTTCCGTCGCTGGGGCCTGCAGGCTGCAGTTGTCGGTCGTGTGCTCGAGGAGCCTGTGGTTCGCGTGCTGCAGCACGGTCAGGTTGCTGCGGAAGTGCCGTCACGTGCACTGGCCGAGGACACACCGATCAATCATCACGAGCTGCTCAGTGAGCCGCCCGCTGACATTCAGGAGCTCTGGCGCTGGTCTGAGGCCGATCTCCCCTGTTCTTCCTCAGATCACGACTGGGGCCAGGAGCTGTTGCGTCTTCTTGACGACCCCACCATTGCCAGCAAGCGCTGGGTACATCGTCAGTACGACCAGCAGGTTCTGGCCAACACCGTTGTCTCTTCCGGAGCTGCAGATGCCGCTGTCGTCAGACTCCGTCCCCAGCAGGGTGAGGGTTCGTTGAATGCCTCCATCCGCGGGGTGGCCGCAACGGTGGACTGTCCCAACCGCTGGGTTGCGCTTGATCCGGAGCGGGGCGCTCAGGCAGCTGTTGCGGAAGCAGCGCGCAATCTGAGTTGTGTTGGTGCTGAACCTCTCGCTGTCACCGACAATCTCAATTTTCCATCTCCTGAAACAGCCAAGGGCTACTGGCAGCTCGCAAAGGCCTGCCAAGGTATTTCGGATGCCTGCCGAGCTCTCAACACTCCTGTGACCGGTGGCAATGTCTCGCTCTACAACGAGATCAAGCAGGATGACGGCACTCTTCAACCCATCCACCCCACGCCAGTGATCGGCATGGTGGGCGGCATTGACGACATTGCGACCGTGACCGGGCTCGGATGGCGACAGGCTGATGATCCCATCTATCTGATTGGTGTCACGCCCGCTGATTTGGAGTCCTCCTCACTGGGTCTGGCGGGAAGTGCCTATCAACAACTGGTGACAGGCACCCTTGCTGGACGGCCACCTCTGACGGATTTCACGATGGAGGTCGCAGCTGCAGGACTCGTGCGTGACGCCATCGCTTCGGGTCTTCTTGGTTCCGCCCATGACTGCAGCGACGGTGGTCTCGGTGTGGCTCTGGCCGAATCATGCATCGCTTCGGGGCTGGGAATCGAGATTGACCTCAACGCTGGGAGTGGCCGTCTGGATCGTGTTCTGTTTGCCGAGGGTGGCAGTCGGATTGTGGTGTCGGTGAGGGTGGATCGCGTTGGCCAATGGGAAACGCTCTTGGCTGGCAGAAATTCTCTTCCAGTCACGCGGATCGGTGTTGTCAGCGATGTTCCTCAACTGCGTGTTCGTGTTGACCAGAGTTCTTGCCTGAATCTGGACATTGATCAATGCCGTGATGTCTACACAACTTCGCTGCCCAGGCGACTTGAGTCACCTATGGGAGCTGATCAATGAACAGATGTCACTTTGCTAGATTTAAATTCATCTCCTTTTATGTGGTGAATATTTTTTCTGGCTTGCATGATGATTGCCCTGAATTAATTTCTGCTGTCGGATATGATCAATTTGATTTTGTTGTTGATGGAGCATAGTTATGTGCGGAATTATTGGAATGTTTTCTGTTGATTCTGTTAATCAGCAGATTTATGACAACCTGCTTCTTCTTCAACATCGCGGCCAGGATTCTGCAGGAATCGTCACGATGGATAATTACACCTTCCATGTGCATAAACAAAGAGGAAGAGTTCGAGAAGCATTCCGAACACGTGATATGCGCAAACTTCTTGGAAATGTGGGAATTGGACATGTTCGCTATGCCACAAGGGGAGCTGCTGCTTCTGAGGATGAGGTCCAGCCTTTTTATGTGAATGCTCCTTATGGAATCACTTTTGTCCATAACGGGAATCTGACCAACACCAGTCAGCTCGAACAGGATCTTTTCAAGATTGATCGGCGTCATACCAATTCCTCCAGTGATACGGAGATGCTGGTGAATGTTCTTGCCACCGAGATCCAGTCCCATCTCACCGGTCCTGATCTGTCTCCAGAGCAATTGTTTGATGCAGTGTCTTCGTTGCACCAGAGGGTCAAGGGATCCTATGCGGCGATTGCTCTGATATCGGGGCGAGGTCTTCTGGCGTTTCGTGATCCCTTTGGAATCAGGCCGTTGATTCTGGGCCGCAGAACAGCGAAAAATGGGCTTGATGAATGGATCGTCGCCAGTGAATCACTGGTGATTGAAAACAGTGGCTATGAAATTGTTCGAGATGTGGAGCCCGGTGAGGCGATTTTCATTGACTTTGACTTCAATCTTCATCACCGACAGTGTGCTCAGTCGTTTCAGCTTATTCCCTGTGCTTTTGAATATGTTTATCTCGCGAGGCCGGATTCTGTCATGAATGGAATTTCGGTTTATGAAACACGCCTTCGCATGGGAGATTTGCTTGCAAAAACGATTGCCGATTCCTTGCCCGCAGGTGATATTGACGTTGTGATGCCGATACCCGACTCCGCCAGGCCTTCCGCGATGCAGGTGGCGAAACAGTTGGGGATTGAATATCGAGAAGGATTTTATAAAAATCGTTATGTAGGAAGAACATTCATCATGCCTGGTCAGGCAGAGAGGAAAAAATCGGTTCGTCAGAAACTCAATGCTTTAGGTACTGAATTCGCAGGAAAAAATGTTCTAATCGTTGATGATTCCATTGTCAGGGGTACAACATCCCGGGAAATTGTTCAGATGGCTCGTGATGCTGGAGCCAACCAGGTCACATTCACCTCTGCTGCTCCCCCCGTTCGCTTCCCCAATGTGTATGGGATCAATATGCCGACACGGGCAGAGTTACTTGCTCATGGACGCACGACTGATGAAATCGCAGACGTGCTCGCTGCTGATCATGTTGTTTATCAGAGTGTTGATAATCTCAAAAAAAGTATTATTCAAGGCACTGATATTGAAAGCCTTGAAATGTCTTGTTTCGATGGTCACTACGTCACAGCTGATATTGATGAAACCTATTTCAAATGGTTGGAAGGAAACTGCAGCTCCTGATCGTTGAGTTCAGGATGCGTGCGACTCAGCTCATAAGAGGTACAAATCGACTCAGTGTTTCCTCTGCTCGCAGCACCAGTTCTGAAGGATGATTGCTGTCATTGCTGATGGTTTCGTTGACGATGCGGGCATGGCGCCCCTTGCTGGTCACGATCCCGATCAGATCAGCCTTTTCACAGATCGTGACAAGTCGTTCAGCGTTCTTCCCCTTGGAGTTGAGCTTCACGGCGATTTCTCCAAGATCTCCGCGCCTGCAACGTCGCAGTGCAGCCAGTGACAAGCGAAGCAGTCTGCCGTTGTTGCTCCCCATCAACATCTCGCCGTTGTTCTGACTCTCCGCTTTGTCGACGTTGTGGGCCGGTTGGCTGACAGCTCCGACAAGCTTTTCACCGGGCAGCATTCTCATGGTCATCGGGCCCTGGGCCAACTTGCCCATCAGTGGCAGACACTGTTCCTCAACCGGCAGACAGAGCACCCGACCGATGTCACTCACCAGCGCGACCGTTCCTCCCTGGGAGCAGATCACTGCTGACAGCAGGGTGACGCCTTCCTTGAGCTTCAGAACGGTGGCTGCGCGTCCTGAAAGTTCCTGGATGTCATTCAGCGGCAGGCGTTTGAAACGTCCGTCCGTTGTCAGCAGCCCCAGTGACAGTTGATTGTTTGATGGTTCGTCGTCGACAGCGGGAAGTCGCAGCAGGCTGATGACCGTTTCTCCCTCGAGGGCTGTGGGCAGGAAGCGTTCCAGTCCACCGGGTTGCTGACCGGCGAATTCCCAGCGAACCAGAGCGATGCGACCAGTTGAGGTCAGTGCCAGCAGTCGTGGTGCAGGGTTGATCGGCAGGATCAGACGGGCCGGAGAGGGTTCATCGCCCAGATCCACAGCTTCGTTCAGATGCAGGCGGCCGAGCAGCTGAGGGCTCACCACCTTCACCTGACCGTCGTCCTGGATCAGAACTCTGGAATCCGGCGGTAGCGCTTCGAGAGCCTGACGACGCTGCAGTTCGGCATTGGGCCGCTGGCTTGCTGCCCGTTCTGCGAGCAGGTGATCTCCACCCTCCACCAGACGTGTTCGGCGAGGAGTGGCAAACCGTTTCTTCAGCTGGCGGAGCTCCTGAACAAGGGCGTCGAGCAGCTGGTCCCGGTTGTCCAGCAGCAGTTTCAGTCGCTGGCGTTCAGCACGCAGTTCCTCGACCTCCTGGCGAAGGCTTTCCTGTTCCAGACCTGTCAGCCGCCGCAGTGGCATGGCCAGCACCGCATCGGCCTGCCGCTCGCTCAGATCCAGCTGGACCATCAGGCTGGCCCGTGCTGTCGCTGCATCACGGGCTTCCTGAATCATGGCGATGACCTTCTGGAGAGAAGCCAGTGCTGTGATCAGACCCTCCACCACCTCAAGCCTGTCCTCCGTTTTGCGCAGGGCATGGGTGGTGCGCCGGATCAGTGTCAGTTCCCGATATTCGAGGAAGGTCTGCAGCATGCGCCGCAGCGACAGTTGCCGGGGCTGGCCGTTCACCAGTGCCAGCAGGATGGCTCCGAAATTGCTCTGCAGCGAGGTGCGGCGTTGCAGGTCCTTCAGAACGGTGTCCGTGTCGGCATCCCGCCGCAGTTCCACAACGATGCGCATGC
>CAYWOE010000026.1:0-12788 GCA_964459855.1 uncultured Synechococcus sp.
TTGTGCGTGAAGCCAGTCAGAGGCTGTTTCAGGCCGACCCTGAACTGCTGCTCCCCGGCGGTAACGCCTACACAACCCGCCGTCTGGCTGCCTGCCTGAGGGATATGGATTACTTCCTTCGCTACGCCAGCTATTCGTTGATTGCCGGTGACAGCACCATTCTCAACGAGCGGGTCCTGAACGGACTTGACGACACCTACAAAAGTCTCGGAGTGCCGACGGGCCCGACCGTGAGAAGCATGGTTCTGCTTGCGGATGTGCTGTGCGAACGCCTTCTCAACGAAGGCGTCCCCCAGGACCGCTGTGTTCTCGTGCGTCAGCCGTTTGAGCACATGGCCTCCGGACTCGCCGCCAGCGATGTTCGCCAGCGCTGAACGATCCGTTCCAAACATTTCAAGCGGCATCGGACTGTCCGTTCACCATCTTTTTTGGGCCGATTGATGCGTAGGCTTCTCGCCATTGATTTCCGTTTCCGGCTGCGCGGATGACGCTCTCTCACCTTTCGGTTGACCCGAGCCATCGGTGCTCCATCGCTCCGATCAACACTCCGGACCGACTGTTGCTGGGCCCAGGCCCTTCCAATGCGCATCCAACGGTGCTCCAGGCGCTGTCACGCACACCGATCGGACACCTTGATCCTCTCTATGTGGAACTCATGGGTGAGGTGCAGGAGTTGCTGCGCTACGCCTGGCAGACCGATAACCGGCTGACGCTGCCGATGAGCGGCACCGGCAGTTCGGCCATGGAAGCCACGCTGGCCAACACCGTGGAGCCTGGTGACACGGTTCTGGTCGCGGTGAAGGGGTATTTCGGCAATCGCCTGATGGACATGGCAGGCCGCTACCGCGCCAACGTTCAGGTGATCGAGAAGCCCTGGGGAGAGGCCTTCAGCCTTGAGGAAATCGAAGCCGGCATCAAGAAGCACAAGCCGGCGATCCTGGCGATCGTCCATGCCGAAACCTCAACGGGCATCTGTCAGCCGATGGAGGGTGTCGGCGATCTCTGCCGCGAGCATGACTGCCTTCTCCTGCTCGACACGGTGACCTCTCTTGGCGGTGTGCCGCTGTATCTGGATGACTGGAAGGTCGATCTGGCCTACAGCTGCAGCCAGAAGGGACTCAGCTGTCCCCCCGGCCTCGGTCCCTTCACAATGGGCCCGAGGGCTGAGGCAAAGCTGGCTGCACGACAGGACAAGGTTCCCAACTGGTATCTGGATGTCTCTCTGCTGAACCAGTACTGGGGAAGTGATCGTGTGTATCACCACACCGCCCCCGTGAACATGAATTTCGGGATGCGTGAGGCGCTGCGTCTTCTTGCCGAGGAAGGTCTCGACAAGGCCTGGGATCGTCACCGCCGCAATGCCCAGGCGCTCTGGAGCGGACTTGAGTCGCTCGGCCTGGAAATGCATGTTGCCGAGGAGCTGCGCCTGCCGACGCTCACCACCGTTCGCATTCCGTCCGATGTGGATGGAAAGGCGTTCTCCTCTCACCTGCTCAACGCCCACGGCATCGAAGTCGGCGGCGGACTGGGTGTGCTGGCAGGCAAGATCTGGCGTATCGGTCTGATGGGTTACAACTCCACGCCTGAAAATGTGGACCGTCTGCTCAACCTTTTCGAGACCGAACTGCCTCGTTTCCGTCAGAACGCCGCCGTCGCCGCCTGAACCAGCGCTCCAGCAGGGCTGCTGCTTCCGGTCCCATCACGCCCCCCGTCACCTGCATGTGATGGTGGGCGCTCGGATGTCTTGAAAGATCAACGGTTCCCCCCAGTCCGCCCCGTTTGCGATCGTGCGCTCCATAGATCACCCGACCGACCCGGGCCTGCACCAGAGCACCAGCACACATCGGACAGGGTTCCAGCGTCACGATCAGTGTGCATTGATTCAGCCTCCAGTCGCCGAGGATCAGTGATGCCTGGCGCAGAGCCACCAGTTCCGCGTGGCCAAGCGGATCTGAAGCCCACTCGCGACGATTGCTGCCGTGACCGATGCAGCGTCCTTTCCCATCCAGGACAACAGCGCAGACCGGTACTTCACCCGAATCTCCAAGCCGCTCAGCACGCCTGAGCAGGCGATGCATCCAGGCGTCGATCTCAGCCTGCTCAAGCTCGATCGGTGTCAGTCGCACTCCCACCCCAGGCGATCAGAGGCGTCCAATGTGCCACCGCAGGTGAGAATGGCAGTTCCTTCCGCGTCCTCCTTGTTCGGATCCTCCAGGGCTTCATCGGCGGCATCGACATCGGCGGAACTGTCCGCATTTGCCTCATCCGAGGCCCTGGATCCGCAGTTGCAGGCTTTTCTGGAGCAAGCCAGCTCCCGTCTGTGTGAATGGCTGGGCTCCGCATCCAAGCGATCTCCGCTTCCGGCTCTGAGGTTGCTTCCAGAGGCGTTTCCCGAGCCGGAGGGAGTGGGCGCTGACCGATTGCTGGATGACCTTCAGCAGCTGATGGATGGTGCCTACCAGCCCAACCATCCCGGAGCCCTCGCCCATCTGGATCCCCCTCCGAACACGGCATCGATCGCGGCGGAACTGATCTGCGCCGGACTCAACAACAACCTGCTTGCCGAGGAGCTTTCGCCGAGTCTGAGCCAGCTTGAGCGGCAGCTCTGCAGCTGGTTCGCCGCTCGCTTCGAACTTCCTGAAGGTGCTGGCGGGGTTGCCGCCAGTGGTGGCTCGCTCAGCAACCTCACCGCACTGGTGACCGCACGCCACCGCATGGGACTGGATCATGACCCCAGGGCGGTGGTTGTGATCAGCGAACAGGCCCACGTGTCTCTTGAGAAGGCCGCCAGGGTGATGGGCCTTCAGCCTGATGGCATCCGTCGCATTCCTGTTGATGCGCAGGGATGCATGTGCATCTCAGCCCTTCACGACCATCTTCAGCGACTCCGGCAGCAGGATCGGCCTTGCATCGCTGTGGTGGCCACCGCGGGCACCACGGTGCGTGGTGCAATCGATCCAATGCCCCCCCTGGCGCAGCTGTGCAGAGAGCAGGGAATCTGGCTGCATGTTGATGGTGCGATCGGTGCCGTCTTTGCCCTCTGTCCCGGCACATCGAAGCTGATGCAGGGTCTCGCTTCGGCGGATTCCATCACGGTGAATCCTCAGAAGCTGCTTGGAATTGCCAAGACCTCCTCACTGCTGCTGGTCCGCGATCAATCCGCGCTCCTGGAGACATTCCACACCGGGCTTCCCTACATGGAACCCTCCGCTGCCGCAGCCCATGGTGGTGAACTGGGGCTGCAGGGGAGTCGTCCCGCAGAGATCCTCAAGCTCTGGCTGGGGTTGCGCCAGCTTGGTGAGCAAGGGATCCATGCTGTGCTCGAAAAGGCTCTGCTGAGACGCCAGCGTCTGCAGGACCGTCTGGATCCCTCTCTTCTGGAGATCACATCAGGTCCGCTTCACCTGCTTGCCTGCGCACCAGTTGGAGCCGACGCCTCCCGCTGCGAGCGATGGACAGCGGCCATGCGTCAACGGCTGCTGGATCAGCAGATCATGGTGTCGAGGCCGGTGCATGAAGGCCGTCATCGCATCAAAGTGGTGCTCGGCAATCCCCACACCTCCGATGCACTCATTGATCAGCTCGGGGACCAGCTGAACGACATCTCCGGAGAGCAGGCCTGATGCCTTCAGCTCAGAACAAGCGAGGTCGCTGGGTTGCCGTCGTCACCGGCGCCATGTCGATTCTGATCGGTGTGCTGTACCTCGGCCTGATCACGGTGCTCGATAGTCGCGGTCCGATGCGTCCTCCGCCGCCCGAGGCCCTGGCCGGGGCGGCAGTCGTTTCTTCGCTTCCTGCTCAAGAGGCTCAACCACTCTCCGCAGCGCCGCCTGCAGAAAGTCCTGCAGTGAGCGATCCCTCCGGTTGAGCTCGTAATGGTGCTGGACCACATCCTGCACACCGCCGTCTCCCCAGTCCTGGTCCTGCTGGAAATAGGTCATGAAGCTGGCGCCTGCGATTCTGGTGAGCCAGCCGGCGGCGATCCCCTGCACCGCACGGCCAAGCAGCAGGGTCGGCAGATTCACGCTCAGAGCGGTGCCGATCAGAGCCACTCCGCCCTTGACCACCCCGAGACCTGCCAGTGTCCTGCCGACCGAGACGGCGAGTTCCTGCGCCCTGCTCCTGGTCAGCTGGATGCCGTAGACCGCTCCCATTTCCATGACCATCTGGGCATTCACGGCAGCCGTGCCGAGCAGATCGACACCAGGCAGAGGTGTCGCCGCCACCACTCCCGCGCTGATCCAGGTGTAGCGATCGATCACCCGACGGGCTTCCTGCGAGCGCTGACGATCGAGCAGTTCCCTCCCGGTCGAGCCGAGATCCCTGCATTGCAGAAGGATGTTGTCTGCCAGAAGCTCCTCGCCATCGGCGTGCAACACAGCGGCCAGACGCCTGACCAGCAGTCCGACTTCCGCGGGTGGCTGAACAGGATGCTGCCCCGGTCTGGGCAGAGACTGCGGCCTAGCACTCGCCGGGATGACATCCTCGGGACGCAGCCATTCCCTGCAGCGCTGCCTCAGCAGTTGCAGCAGCCTGCGCTCCTCCTCCTCCCCACGGAGATCACACTTGTTGAGAACCAGCAGGAGTCGTTTGCCCACGCCTGAGAGGTTTTGAACCACATCCAGCTCGCTCTTGCGCAGATCGCCATCCACCACAACGATCATCAGATCCGCTCTGCCGGCCTGCCGGCGAGCCTCCTGTTCACGTCCTCTGCCTTCCTGTCCGGCTTCGAGAATTCCTGGGGTGTCCACGAGAACAACGCCACGCTCAAGACCCCTGAGGCGCAGCCGGTAGCTGCTGCTTCGGCTGGTGGATCCCATCGCGGAGCCGACATCACCGACGATGTCTTTGAGCAGGGCACGGATCAGGGAGGTTTTGCCGCTGGATCCCGTACCGAACACCACCAGAACCAGGTCACCCCGTTCCAGCTCCCGGGCCACCCGTTGCCGTTCCTGGAGGAGAGACTCACGCGCAACATCGTCCTGAAGCCTCTCCAGCAATCGATCCACGCTGGTGAGGCTCTGCTCCGCAGCATCTCTGCTGCTCGACGGTGCAGGTCTGTCCTGCGTTGGTTGCGCACCCCGTTTCAGTCGCTGCTTTCTCCACTGGCGCAGCCATGGCAGGCCGATCTGGATGATCACTGCCCCAAGCAGCGCGACACCGATCAGCAGCACGGGTCCGACCATCCAGGGCGGCAGCCAGTAGCTCAGATCCCAGAGCAGGTTCCTGATTCCCTGAAGCACCAGACCGATCACCATCAGGGCGATCAGGCCAGCGATTCCCAGCAGAATCCAGCGGGTCGATCCCTTCATCGGTTGCTGAGCCCTCCGCGTCCCGCCGCGCGGATGATGTCAGCCCAGAGCGATGCCGCAAGGGCGCTCGAACTCGATGAGGGGCTGTTGTCGTCGTTTCCGAGCCAGATGCCGAGCACCCAGTGCCGCGAAGGCTCATATCCCACGAACAGCAGATCCCGTCCGTCATTGGTGGTTCCCGTCTTGCCGCCTTCCTTCCCTCCCAGTGATGCAGCTGTGCCTGTTCCACTGCGCACCACCGCTCGGAGCAGTGCCTGCATCTGGGTCGCACTCTCTGAGCGCACGGCCTGCCGTCCTGGATTCACGCCATGATCAGCCTCCCCGGTGAGGCTTCCGCAGCCGCCAAGGCTCTCATCACGGCAGGTTTCCGCATCGAGCAGCCGGCGAATCGTGCTCGGCGGTTTCCATTCCCCCTTGTTGAGCACGGCTGCGTAGGCGCCGGTCAGTTCGATCAGCCGCACTTCACTCTGACCGAGCGCCAGACCGGGAACGGGATCCAGCGGTGTGGTGATGCCCAGAGCTCTTGCCTGACGGATGACCTGTTCAAGCCCCACCCGTTGGGCCAGGCGCAGAGCCGCGGTGTTGCTGCTGGAGGCGAAGGCGCTTGTGAGGCTGAGACGGCCTCTGCAGCTGCTTTCAAAGCGCTGGCCTCTCCAGTTCAGAGCACCACAGTCAATGGTTTCGCTCGGTTTGATCCCCGTCTCCAGCGCAGCCAGATAGGTGATCAGCTTGAAGGTGCTTCCAGGCTGTCTCAGTGCCATCGAGGCACGGTTGAACTGACTGAAGCGGTAGTCGCGCCCACCGGCGATCGCCAGGACACCACCACTGCGGCTGTCGATCACCACAGCTGCTCCTTCACTGATGCCTAAGCCGCTGGCGTTGCTGATCAGACTGCGCAGCTGTCGTTCCACCACGGCCTGAAGCACAGGGTCAAGGTGGGTTTCGATCAGGAAATTGCCTTCAGCGGCCACTTCCGGACCGACCAGTGCTGTGAGATCCCTGCGCACCTGATCGGTGTAGAAGGGTGACGAACGGGTCAGTGCATCGCGGCTGCAGGCTTTCGCCGACAACTGAATCGGTTGACGTCTTGCCAGACGTGCTCCCTCGAGTGAAAGGCGACCGGAATCGGCCATCTTGTTGATCACGCGGTTGCGCGCTTCCAGGGCCCGCTGAGGATGTCGGCAGGGATCATGACCATTGGGCGATGGCAGCAGTCCCACCAGCAGTGCGGCCTGCTCGATGCTCAGATCCCCAGCTGACTGATCGAAGAACGTCCTGGCGGCGTCTTCGAATCCCCAGCCCACCCCGAGATAGACACGGTTGAGGTAACTGAGCAGCAGTGTCTGCTTGCTGAAGCGGCTTTCCAGCTGCAATGCCACCAGCAGCTCCCGCCATTTGCGCCCCAGCGTGTCGCCTTCACCGACGAGGTCGGGGTAGAGGCTTCTGGCCAGCTGCTGGGTGAGGCTGCTGCCACCTTCAAGCACCCTGCCTCCGGTGAGGTTGGCTGCGAAAGCTCGCAAGGTGCCGATGGGATCCACTCCCGGATGCCACCAGAAGCGGTTGTCCTCGCTGCTGAGCAATGCATCGATCAGCACCGGTGAGAAATCCCCAAGACGGCTCAGTTCCCGGTGTCGGTTGGAATCCACCGAATTGAGCGGTTTGTTGTTGCCGTCGTAGATGGCCAGTGGACCGCGGACGCTGGCGAGCCGTCCACTCACCGGCACGTTGAAGGCTGCCACTGTCATCAGCAGTCCTGCGCCACCCACGCAGCAGAGAATGCTGATCCCTAGACACCGCCTGATGCGCTGATTCAGGCGCTGGCCTTGACTCTGGAAGCGGATCCAGGGGGCATCTGCATCCTGGGCCGGAGCAAAGCTGACCTGATCGCCATCCTTCAGCTCCAGCTCCCGCACGCGTCGACCCTGCCACCACAGTCCGTTGGTCGAGCCCTGATCCCGCAGAATCCAGTGCCGGCCCTCCTTCTGCAGCAGCGCATGCAGGCGGCTGACGGCGGCTTGCTCGATGCGGATCTCCATTCCTGGATCGCGTCCGATGCGATACCCCTCGCCATGCAGCTGAAGGGTGAGGTCGTCGCGATCGTGTTGATGAACCGTCAGCAGGGCCGACCCGCCTGCATCAGCTGTCGCTCTGCCCATGTCTGTTCCCGAAGGCGTCGATGGCGAAGCAGAGGACCGCCAGATTGATGGCGATGTCCGCCCAGTTGAAGATCGGAAACTGGATCGGCACCAGCTCCAGAAAGTCGGTGACGTGCCCGAGTCTCCAGCGGTCGATGCCATTGCCGATGGTTCCTCCAAGCAGAAAGCCGAGGGCCAGTCCCATCCAGAGGCCTCTTCTGGCTTCCCGCCAGATCCAGATGCTGACACCGACTGCGACCGCAAAGCTGAGCAGTCCCAGAAGCAATGAGGACTCTCTGAACAGACTGAATGCCGCTCCGGTGTTGCGCACCAGGGTCAGCTGCAGCACTCCGGGAACAAAGGGCATCGGCTCTCCGGGGATGAGAGCGCCGCGGGCCCAGTGCTTGCTGAGTTGATCAAGCACCACCATGAGCACACTCAGGGCGACCACAGCGCCGCGTCGCATTGTGGGGACAGGACGGCTGTTATCGGCGTGATTCCTGCTCATTCCACCCAGAGCACACGTCGGGTCACGAGCGCGATCAGGCCGGCTGCGCAGCAGAGCGCCAGCTGTGCGCTCAGTGGGCCGAGGCTGTAGCTGAACACAAGATTGAACAACGGCTCATTCCAGCGATTCAGCGCTGCACCAAGAACAAGGTTGAGCAATCCACAGATCTGGATTGTCAGCAGTCCCGCCACGGCGGCGAGGGTCAGCCTGGCGATGTCGTTCATTCCGTTCTGCTGTGCCAGCCGGCCTGTCAGCCAGGCGGCAGGAACGAACCCTGCGAGATAACCGAAACCCGGGGTCAGCACGTAGGCGAGACCCCCACCACCGTGGAACACCGGAAGATCAACAAGTCCGATGGTCAGGTAGGCAACGGACGCGATCACTCCGGCTCTGGGACCGGCCACAAGTGCGCAGACCAGCAACGCGGGAACCTGCCAGGTGCTGGGCAGACCCATCACCGCCGGTGGCAGTTCAGGCAGAGGCAGCAGCAGGGCAGTCGGAATCAGGCTTCCAACGAGAATCAGAAGCAATCCGGCGAGAGCGCCGCTCCAGGTGGCCAGTGCCCGCACGGGCAATCGTCAGCTCGCACCATCCTGCTGTAAGAGAGAAGCATTGCCCAGCAGTGATGTCCGTTTCCATCGGTGACCAGGTGCGTCTGGTCCGTCCCCAGACTTTTCTCAAGACAGCGGATCCGATGCCGATGCTCAGGCCGCCTGATCTGGTGGCTCACGGTGAGATCGGCAGGGTCATGGCATTGCTGCCGGCGGAAACGGCTGCGGTGCGCTTCGCCAGAGGCACCTTTCTGCTGTCGTTCACACAGCTCACGGTTGTGGGTGATGGTCTCGAACCTGCCCATGATCCAGATGAATCGTCGAATCCGGGAATGTCCGCTGAGCTCGATCCCTCTTCAGAGTCGAACTAACCTTCAACACCCGTCACCGAGATGAAACCGCTCCGGCTCCACTGCTTCTCCAGCGCTGAGAGCGTCTGAGTGGGCCCGCAAAGGCTGAGCCTCGGGCTGGTCAGATGGCGGCATGCCGCATCACGAAGATCGCAGGCCTCGAGCAGATCCAGCTTGCTCAGACAGCTCTGGTCATGGTCATCGGGGAGATTCAGCCCCCGCAGCTGCGCCCGTCGTTCAGCCCGCTGACCGGTGGTCTGTGATCCATGCGCCAGCTGCCCTCTGAACTTGGCTTTGGCGAGATTCAGATCCACCTCGGTGATGGAGGCCTCCAACAGCTCACACCAGCTGCTGATCAGAAGTTCGAGCGACAGTTCCGCCCTTTCAACTCCTGTTGAGGCATGCATCACGAATGGGGCCTCGCCAGCCCGAGCCGGGTGATGAACCCCCACGTCGTAGGCGACGCCATGCTCTTCACGCAGCCTGCGAAACAGCAGGCAGGACATCCCTGATCCGAGATGGGCCTGCAGAAGTCGCAGAGCCAGGTCGTCCGGATGACCGTGGGGTAGAGCAGCCTGGCCGAGCATCATCACCACCTGTTCAGTGGAAAGACACTGAAGCCCAAGTGAAGACCGTTGCTGAAGGTCCGGTTCGGGTACATGCGTGATCACTGTCTCGGTGTTTCCTGCCTCCGAGCGATTCATGCGCGACCCAAGCCATCCATCAAGCTGTTCATGAGCCTGATCTGGCACAGCACCGGACAGCGCCAGCACCGAGCCTGCGCTTTCGAGCTCTGCTGCTAGATCCGACAGATCGTCTCTCTGCAGTCTGTTCAGATCAGCGGCGATTCCCAGAGGATCGTGCCCGTAGGGTCCTCTGCCGTAGGCCAGTTGTCGCCAGCCATCGAAGGCGCGATGGAAGGGATCCTCTCTTTGACGCTGAAGGGCCTGGAGGCTCAGCTCCTTCTCCAGATCGATCTGCCCCTCGTCAAGGTGCGGCTGCCGCAACATCCAGCCGAGAGCGGGCAAGAGTCGCTGGGCATCGATGTCGCGGCACTTCAGACTGATCAGAATTCCGTCTTCATGGGTGTCGCAGCGAAGACCGGCACCGCAGCCTTCCACGAGATCGGCCAGCTGCAGATGATCAACCGGCCCGCATCCCCTGCTGAGCACCGAACTCAGCAACTGGTGACCTCCCCTTTGCCCGCTGGGATCAGCACTGCTCCCCTTCCGGATCCAGAGCTTGGCTGAGAGCACCCCGGTCGTGGTCACCGGATCAAGGACCAGATCACAGTGAGGGTTCAAGCGCTGTCCTCCGATCGGGCAATCAGCGTGAAGCTGTTCCGAGGTTGCAGCAGGGGCATGACCCGCTCCCTCAGAGCCGTGCGATCCCAGTGGATCAGATCCTGAAGCGGAGCCAGCAGATCCCGTTGCCGTCCCCAGAGTGTCTGGGAACCGGCGCTGGCTGCCACGGCACCCGGTGCTTCAAGGCTGAAACGATGACCGTTGCCCACCAGTTGCATCGCGCGGTTGAATTCCTCCTCCTCAATTGCGCTGGTGAGGCATCGCTCCAGCTGACGGTGAATCTCCATCTCCACGCTTTCGATCTGATCGTCGGGACAGCAGGCTTCAAGCATCACCAGGCTGCCCAGTTCCAGCGTGGTGACGTCCATGTCGATGGATTCAACGATCTGAAGCTCCTCCCGCAACGTCTGCACCAGTCGGCTGCGCCGACCCTCGGCAAGGATGGTGGTGGCCAGATCAGCTCCGGCGACTGCCAGCTGATCATCCGCAGAGGCGACAGGCCAGACCATCATCAGCCTTGCGGCCTCAAGCCTGGGGAAGCGTCGACTCTCCCGTCCTCGTCGGAATGTCAGTGCCGGCCTCGACTCAATGTTCAACTCTGAATCCGTCACCCGCTCAAGCCGAGCGAGGGGACCGCTGAGCGCATGGCTGATCAGATCCTCCCGGAGGTTGCCTGCAAGTGACAGGCAACAGTTTTCGCCTCGGTAGCGGCGCTGGTGGTAGCGCCGCATCCCGTCAGGATCCATCGCCCGCAGACTGTTCTCCCAGCCGAGAATCGGTCTGCCGTAGCAGTGCGGTGCGCAGCAGAGTTCAAGCAGTGTCTGCAACACCTGATCATCAGGCTGATCCCTGTACTGGGCGATCTCCTCGAGCACCACGTCACGCTCCATCGAGAAGCAGTCCTGCTCAAGGGCCGGATCAAGAACGAGATCCAGCAGCAGATCCAGTGCCTCCTTCGATTCGGCGGTGGGAACCAGCACGTGGTAGTGCACATCATCAAACCCCGTGGCGGCGTTGCTGCTGCCTCCCAGTGCCTCGATCCGGCGATCAAATTCTCCCGGCCCCAGCTGCTGGCTTCCCTTGAACACCATGTGTTCGAGAAAATGGGCGATTCCCTCCTCTCCGTTGTTTTCCCAGGCACTGCCACCCCGGCACCAGAAGTCAAGACAGGTCAGGGCGGCATCGGGAAGGGCGGCAGTCACCAGGCTGCTGCCGTTGCGGAGGGTGCGGTGTTCGAGCACCGGACCGGATGGGATCGCAGTCAGGGTCCCGTGGCAAAGTCCCATTCTGTGCAATTACGGATCGGATTGATGCCTGCGTCCCCGAGCGGTCAGGAGATGCATCCGCTTGTGATCGCTCTGGCCGAGCGCATCCGTGCCTGCAGGGACGGCCTCCCGGAGCTCAATCCACTCACCCTCTCGAACGACCTCGAGGAGATCATCGGCACACTCGACGGCGAGGCCCTGTTCATCAGCAATGAGGTGCACCTCTGCAGGGGGTTTCGCAAGCTTCATCTCGAGATCGCACGACTGGGACTCGGTCTGCAGATTCTCCACTGTGTGTTCTTTCCCGATCCGCGTTTTGATCTTCCGGTGTTCGGAGCCGACATCGTTGCCAGTCCTGCAGGGATTTCAGCCGCCATCATCGACCTCTCGCCTGTCGGAGAGCAGCTTCCTGTCGCGATTGAAAGTGCCTTGAAGACCACGGCGATGCCTGCTTTCCAGCAGGTGCGTGAACTCCCCACCTGGGCAACCATCTTCTCGCCTTATGTGAGCTTCATCCGGCCTGTCAACGAGCAGGAGGAGGCCTGGTTTGTGGAGCTGGTTGACGACTACCTCCGGATTCTCGGCAAGGCGGTTGAGTCTTTGCAGCCCGATGAACCCGCTGCCCCTTCTACTCTGGCCCGATATCACGGACAGGTGTCCTATTGCAGGCAACAGAAACGCAACGACAAGACGCGGCGGGTTCTGGAGAAAGCCTTCGGGACGGAGTGGGCGGACCGTTACATCGAGGAGCTGCTGTTCGACGAGCCTCAGGTCCCCTGACCGGGTCTGGTCGCCTCTGGCTCGGCGCCGGCGCACTCGCCGTTCTTGTTGTCGTAGGCGGTGTGCTGATGCTGCGCCGACCGCAGCCAACTGTTTCTGGCCCCGTTTCACAGCAGGCGGAGTCTCCGCAACCGGAGGCGGTTGCCGCTCTGGGAAGTCTCAGACCGGCCGGTGAGGTTCGAGGTCTGGCCGCACCGACGGCCGGTCTGGCCGGTTCTCCGAGGGTGTCATCCCTGTTGGTGAATGAAGGTGATGCTGTGCGGAAGGGGCAGGTTCTCGCTGTTTTTGACAGCAGGCCACAGATCGAGGCGGATCTGGAACTTCTCGACGAGAGGATCCGCACTGTTGATACAGAGATTCCCCTGCGCAGAAGGGAGGTGGCCCGTTATTCGCGGGCTGCTGATCAGGGAGCTGCCGAGATGGTCCTGTTCGAGCAAAAGCAGGACAAGCTCACCCTGCTTGTTCGCAAGAGGGCCGAGCTGATCGCCGAACGCAGAATCCTTGAAGCCGATCTGAACGACACCGAACTGCGCAGCCCCATCGATGGCACGGTTCTCAAGCTGCGTGCCCGGGTGGGTGAGCG